>JBDRTC010000308.1:0-8220 GCA_043824335.1 Planctomycetota bacterium
ACTTTTAATCCGTAGGTCTGGGGTTCGAGCCCCCACAGCCTCACTCTTATGTAGCAAGGACTTACGGCGACAGCCCGAGTCCGCCCCACCGCCCGACACTCCATAGTCACTCCACAGCCGTCCAGAATCGACCATCGCCCGGTCACTCCCCCTTGCCCCGCACAAGGAACTCCGGGACGTGGAGTTGCTCGACCGCCCCGTCCAGTTGTCGGGCCATTTCAATGTACCGCTTTGTGGTGAGGTAAGACTTGTGCCTCATAAGGGCTTGCAGGGCGTCGGCCGTCAGCTTCCGGGCGTTCTGGGTGGCAAACGCCCGGCGGAAGTCGTGAAAGCCGTAGAGGTGGCAAGCGTCGGTGTGCTCGTGGTTCTCCCGGCAGGGCAGGTCGATGATCCGCTCCCCCGCCTCCGTCACTGCGGCCTTCTGAATCTTGGCGAACTCCACCCATAGGGTTCGCTCGTGGTGCGGCCAGGGGAACACGACCGGGCCGAAGTCCACCAGCTTGCCAAGATGCTCGACGACGACGGGATGGAGCGGAACCCGCTCGTCCCGCCGGCCTTTGTTGTGTTCGCGCCATGTAATGGCCGTCCCGTTGTCCAGCGACACGTCATCCCATCGCAGGGCCAGGGGCTCGTTCACGCGCCACCCTGACATGTAGAGGAACACAACCAGGGCTCGCCACCAGTCGGCCGGGGTGTAAACGTCCGACTTGGGCAACGTGGCGGAATCGCACGCGGCGTAGATCGCGGCGAAGTGCTCGGGCGACACGTACCGGATGAGCTTCTTCGGTTCCTTCATCATACGGACCCGGGGCATATCGGGGAGGTAGCCCCAGTCGTGGGCGAATCGCAGCACGGCCCGGAGGTGCCTCAATTCCTTGTTCACTGAGGCGGGGCTGATGGTGCTCTTGGCCTTCCGGCCCTTCTCCACCCGGCGATGGGCGACATACTCGTCCAGGGTCTTCGCCTTGATGGCGCTGACCCGGGCGGGCTTGACGATCCGCTCGAAGTGCTTCAGGGCGTCGATGGTGCAGGCTTTCGTCTTGGGGTCCATCCCATCGCCTACTCGGGATTCCCATTCCTTCCTGAAGTCAGTCCAGAGCTTCCGGCTGTCGCGCTCATACGTCCCGCTGGCCAACTGCCCTTCGATCTTCCGGGCGAACTTCTCAGCGAGGCTTCGGCACCCGATCCGCTTGGATCGCTTCTTGCCGTCGAGATCGTACCATCCGACGGACCAGGGGCACTTGTCGCCCAGCTTTGCCTTCTGTCTGCTGTCCTGGAAAAGCCACGCCTTCATTCTGCTACCCTCCACTCTTGGGCCGTCGCGGGCGGGTCAGTCTCATGCCGAAGTAATCCGCCAGCCTCGAAGCGGTTTCTAGTGTCAAGTCGCGTTCCCCGCTGGCAAAGCGGTGAAGGACTTGATACGCGATTCCCGAGTCTTTGGCGATGCGGTAGAGACTTAGCCCGCTGTCCTCGATGGCCTGTCTGAATTGGTCTTGAAGTGTCATGGTTTCAGCCTCACCCGTTATTGTACACCGTTCGGTGCTTACGTCAAGCGGGCTTCAAGAATTCTCTTTTTGCCGTTCCAGAAACTTCAGCAGATCGGCCCGAGTGTAGACGATTCTGCTGCCGACCTTGGCCCCTTGCAACTCGCCGCGCCTCCGGCAGTCGCGCAGGACGTGGGGCTTGACGCCCAGCAGTACCGCGGCCTCTGGTTCCGTGAACGCCAGCCGGCCGTGAAGCTTGGCCCGATCCGCCTCCAGGCGGTCCAGGGCCTCGGCCACAGCCAGGTGGACCAGGGGCCGGAGAGCGTCTTGGTCGAACTGAATTTGCAGACTCATACCAACGGACTCCGTTCATCTCCACGGCCATGCTGAAAGCCGATGGGTTCTTCGTTCCTCCGCAGTCATGGCACGCGCCAATAGCACCGAAACGAAACGTAGACCGGCCCTTGCTTGTGCGCCCTTGCGCCTTGCCTTCCTCATCGTTGCATCTCGCTTGACTCCGGGACTTCGGGCTTCACCACCAGCCGAAAGCCGATCTGCTCGAACACCTCCTCAAACGCCTCCTTCACGGTTGCCAGACAACGACGCGTGCTGTAGATCGCGTCATGCAAGGTGAGAACCGGCACCCGACCCACCAGGCGCGGCGCGACCTTCTCGATTACCAGCCAGCTCTCCAGCCGTTGCAGGCGACGGATCAGCTCACCATGGTCGGGACGGTTGACCGCGCGAATAAATGTGTAGGCGTCAGGGAAAGCGCGCCGGAAGGCTTGCTCCACCAGGCTCGGGTACCGGCCCCGCTTGGCCAGGACGTCGCGCAAGATGGCCCGTTTCACATCGGCGCGGCCGAGGCCGGTGAGGCCCATCAGGTGTTCGTACAACCGGCCAGAGCAGGTGAGCGAGGCGAAAGAGCAAGGCGTAGCGGGAGACGGGGAAGAGTCGTGAGGCAGGGCAGGAGCAGGAGTAACCAGCGGTGTATCCTTATATGTTGCGCGGCTTTTTGGCCCATTCGTGGGGGAATGCAGCTCCATTTCAAGGGCCAGTAGGGCGGGCTGGGCACATGCTATATCCACGCCCCCCACTGGTTCACCGCCGATCCGAAGTGCGCCGCGCAACTCTCGTTTCAGACCGGTGATCGCGTTGAAGACGCGGTTGGTGCTGCTTACCGAAAACGAGAATTCGCGGCGCTGCAACCGGCTCACCAAAACGTCTTGGCAGAGGCGGGTGTGCTCGGGGAGCGTGACCAGGATGTCGTCCGCTGCGGGATCGATCGTCAACTGGCGTTGCTCGGCGTCCAACAAGAAGTGGATCGGCTTCCAGCCGGCTTTGGGCTTCCCGGCCTCCCACCGCTGCCGTTCTTGCTCCAACCGCCCGAGCAGCCGGGGATCGACGCACGGCACTCGGACAGAGCGATCTCCCAGGTAGCGCTTTGCCAAGCGGAAACCCCTGGCCTTCACTCCGGCGTAGTAAGGCGCGGTCTCGATCGCGCCGTTTTCGAGGGCGCGGATCACGTCGCCCATCGTGTGGCTGTCCATGACTCGCCGCAAGATCGAGGAGTGTAGCCGGACGCAACCCCAGGGGTCCGTGTCCCGGTTGGCCGTCTTTCGCAGGACGGTACTCACCAGCCAGCGGGCATCGTCGGCCCGGAGCGTCAGCCGGCCGGACAGGAACTCCAGAGGGACGAAACTCCGCGGCAACTCGAAGGTAGGCGTCACTGTTCGAGTTCCTCTTCAGCGATGTCCGCCAAAACCTCGTCCCACGGGCGCGAAGGGTTTTTGGCGATGGCCTTCTTGATCCGCGCCGCCAGGTTTTTTGGTGGCGTCAGTCCCTCGGACTCCCGCTGCGCTTGCTCCAGGGACTCCTCGACCGGGCGGTTGATCGTTGCGACGGTGTACGCTCGGCGGTATGCCGCCCCCAATGTCGCCGCGTCCGGGATGACCTTCCTGATTCCGTGCTCCTTCAGCTTCGTCTCGATCCACGCGATGAAATCCGCCGACGTGAAGGCATTCAACTCCACGCGCTGATTGCCGCGAAGGAAGTCTTGCCCCTCGGGCGTCGCGAGCGAATCTACGGCAAAGTCCCCTTTGAACAGCACGGACTCCGCCTCCAGTTTCCACTCGTGCACGTCTGCCAGACGGATGCCCATGTCGATGACGTTGATCTCGTTCTTGAATTCGTACCGTACCCGGTTGCTTTCGCGTGCGGCGGCGGAGACCTCTGTAAGGCTCTGTGCGATCTCCAATCCGCTCTTGTCGAAGTCATGCAGAATCAACAACGGCACGCCGGACCCCACGGCGCACAGCTCGTCAACCAGCCGCCGCGCCGCAACAACCGATTGCCCTTTGCTGGACATGATGGCCAGGTCGTACCGCTCCGCCAGCTTCACGGCCTTGAATAGTTCGTTGAAGCCTTCCTTCTCGATGAACAGCACCGCACTGATTCGATTGCGTGGGCCCTTGGTCGGATACGATGTGTCGAACGCGGCGGCGAAGTCGAACTCCTCAACCACATGGCTGCGCACGCTTCCGAGGTAATTGTCGATTTCGAGAGTCCCAAGAGGTATTTGCTTGCCGGTGTGCGGTTCGAGCAGCCGGCCGCGGGCGTCGTAGACGATCCACCATTTCTCGGCCCCGGGGTGTGCCTTGACGTACATCGGCAGCAGAACCTGGGTGAAGTAGACCGATTTCAGCGGGCGCCCCGTTCGCTCCTGAATCGGCCCGCGGGCGCGGTAGTAAATCTGTCGCGCGTGTGCCGGATACTTCCCGCCGCTCGACACCTCGTCGTATTTCTCTGGGATGACCCCCCACGCTACGTCTGTCTGGTAGACCGTATCCGAGCACATGTATTCGGATCGGCTAAGGCGGGCGCGCGAGTTTCGCTCCTCGCGCTTCCGCTGGGCGGTCCAACTCTTGGTTACGCTCTTGGTCAGGCTTTTGAGGTCGCTTGCGAGACTCATTGTTCATCTTCCTCTGTGCTGTCGCTGCCGATGATAATGCTGCTCTTGCCGCGGTCGGCAAACTGAATCCGCGGGTGTGCCAAGTGCAGGGCGAATAGGATCGGCTCGTCTGCGCCGGCCTTCAGTTCCGTCAGGTGTGCCTCCAGCCCTTGGCCCGTGGCGCCGAACGCGCGAAACGGGTTCTTGATGGCGGCCGACCAGTTCGCGCCAGCGAAGATTTCGCGCCGTTGCGGGGCATCTTCGCCGCGGTAGGCGAAGGCGGTTTCGAGGATGTAGGGCAGTCCCTCTTCGGTGCCGGCTCGCTTGCGATACTGGAATTGTTTCGGATCGCAGCCCCACTCCTGAAACCTGGCGCGTAGGTGCTCTTCCCCGATGGTCCCCAGCCGGGACGGCTTCACAGGGCGAGAGTGTTTCTTCATAGCCACGAGCAATTGCTCGACCAGCTCGCCGCGGAATCCGTTCTCATCGGTCAAGATGGTGAGGGGCTCTCGCTTCAGCAGCCGGACCTCATCGAGTACTCGCTTGCGTTTGATACTGCCGGTCAGCCCGTCGAATTCCGCCAAGAAGGCTGCAACCGTGCGGCTGCTGCCGCGGTCCTGATCTGCGGCGATGTAGGCCCCGATCAGCCGCTCGAAGTGCTGCCGCTCATACCAGTGCGGGTTAGTCGGGTGGTCGGGCCTCCACTTCCGCCACCCGGGATCGGTGGCCTTCGCGATCCACTTCTTGCCGAACCAATCGACCGAAAGTGTCAGATGGGGGTTGAAGAGCGCGAACCCGCGTAGGAGGGCAGTGGCCCGGTCGCGGGGCGGGCACCAGCCGTCCGCGCTGGTTACCGGCTCGTATTCATCGAAGGGCCAAACCACGTCGCCGTCCGCATTGGTGCGCGGGGCCCACTCGACCCGCACAACGGTTCCCGGCGCGCCGTTGCACGGAGCGGGATCACAATGCACAATGGCCCTGCGCGTCACGGGGTCCATGGCGCAGCGTATGGTTCGGCGCTGACCGCACGACTGGACGATGAGCCTTCCGTGCTGGGGATCGACCACGTAGGGCATGGTCGCCAGTGTCTTCAGGGCGTGGCCCTGCGTACCCCGCGTGGGGCCAATGTAGGCTTCGCGGCTCGACACCCGGACGCTGAAGTCCAGCACGGCTTGGATGGTCGAATCGGGGATGCCCGGCCCATTGTCCTCGACACTGAGGCCGGCCGCGTCGGCGGTCACCGCGATCTCCGGCGGGATGCCGGCCTCTTCGCAGGCGTCCAGCGCGTTGTCGATCAACTCCTTGAGTACGACGAGTGGCCACTCGGTGATGTTGTGGCCGATCTGCGCCGTCAACTCCCGCTCCGTGAGAAAGTCCATATCCCGGGAGGTGCGGAACGTCTCCCGTTTCAGTCGCGGGGTGCGATTTGTAAAAATCTGCGACTTGCGAAGGTCGGAAAAAGCATGCGGGTCCGGCGGGCGGCTTGCCGGCGGGCGCAGTTGCGGGTAGGCTTCATTGCTGGCGAATCTCCTTGAACCCGGCTGTGACCTGCCACGGCGGCCGGGTTTCTTGTTGGGGGGGGTAGCGCTCAGAGTCGTCGGACTCGGCGCCGACCGTCGAATCCGGACTTGTCGGGATTTGCCATTTCGGCCGGAGCGGATCATGACTCAGCCCCCGTATCCACGGACGTCTGCGGTTGCTGGGCCACGCCGGTGATGTAGTCCCGGCTGCCGAACCGAGTCACACGCCGCCCGAGCCGCCGAGCCTGCCGCCACGAGTGGCGCCTCGATCGTAGCCGGCGGCAAAGCTCCCTCCCGTCGTACAATTGGGCCGCGCGGATGACCGCCGGAGGTGTAGGCGAGGGAGAGGGGGCGGCCTTGGGCGTCCGGCTCATCGGGTTGCCTCCTGCGGCGCCGACCGCTTGTGAGCCTCGACCCACCGCGCGAGGTCGGATGGATCGAAGCGAATCTCGTTGCCCGGGAGGTAGACGGCCGGAAGGTCGCCGCGTTTGGCGAGCCTGAGGACTTGCCGCGGCGTCAGCCGCAACAGTTCGCTTGCTTCGGAGTCGGTTGAGTAGTTGCACCATGCCCGCATTATGCGCGGGCACTACGGGGACAGGTCAAAAGGGAAAACCGGGACAAAAACGCGGGACAAACGGGACATTTTCCCGCCTAGCTTCGTTTTTTCGCCTTCCGCTTGGGCTTCGCAGGCTTCTTGCCGCCACGGGCCCGCTTAATCCCGGTCACGACGGTGTCAACCGTAACGCGGCCTTGGGCACGGAGGCAGATTGCGGCTCTCTCTTCGGGCTTCATCCCGTTCCATCTATCCCGAATCTTCGCCGGCTTGTGGTACGTATCGCTGTTGATCGCTTCGTACCATTCCAAGAACTTCGCGTTGCGAGGGCCGACGCCCTTTTCCGCCCCGAGCGCCGTCTCGGCCTCCAGGGGCTCGCGTGGGGCCTCAAGCTTCGCGCCAGCCATCAGTAGTAGCTCGGTGGCTAGGCCAGCCGGATCGACCCGCTGGGGCTCTCCGGCGGCCGCCGGCGCCGTCTCGCCTCTGGCCTCCTCCAGCGTCAGCGCAGGCGGGAATCGGCGGATGCCCTTGTGTTGCTCGTAGTCGTCCATGAACTCCGGGTACTGGCGGGCGATGCCGGTCAGCCAGTTGTAGCCCAGCACAAGCCTTTCCCGCGTCACGAGGTAACTGCGGTGCCGCTCCTCAAGATTCGCGCCTTGAGGCACCAGCGTCGATGGCGATTTGATATTCAGGTGTTCCCAGCACCTCCCGATGTCCCTGTCCTTGACCAGGCGGACGAACTTTACGAGATGGGATAGGACCGCTTTCTTGGGCAACTGGTACTCGCCCGAGACAGTCTGGCCGGGCGTCAATTTCTGCACGAGTCGCGTGGGAACGATGTAGCGTGCTTGCTCGCCTGGGATGGTCCATATCAGCCGCTCCCACGCCCGCCCCCGCAGTTCCTCCTCGCTCGCCAACTCCGGCTCCAACGCGACGCGGCACGCATTACAGCGCGTCTCGCTTACCTCCAGAACGACTTTCTTACACGTAGGGCATTGGAGCCACTTGACCCGCAGTTCGTCGCGATGGTCGCGAAGATAGGCGTCAATCGCTCCCGAGCGTTCTTGTTCAGGGCCTTGCACCAGGCTTACGGGCGCGTCGTCCGGTTTGCCCTCGTATGCGATGCAGAGCCACATCGCATAGTCCAGCGCTAGAATGAGCTGCTCGATGCCGAGAAGCGCCGGGCGGATGTCATCGAGGGAAAGGGCTTGCTCTTCTCCCATGATGTCGCCTTTCGTTGGGTCGGGCCGGTCCCAGGCGCGACGGTCGAAAGGCGAAGAAGCACCGATCGCGCCGGGGACCGCTTGGCCAGGGCGCTTGCAAGTCACCCGAGGCCGTCCCGATCCCGCCAGTGTACCGCGATGAGGCCAGATCAAGAAGGCTACCGCTCCGGAACACTCCGGGGAGACGCCGCCCCGCGGTCGCTGGTGGTCATCCTTTCGTATCGGTATCCCGCACTGCGCACGTGCTGGTGGAAGTACCGGCCATGCGACTCGGCGGCCATCAGCCCGTGGTAGACTTCAGGCGGCACGTCGAAATACCGATACACAGCGCCGTTGGTGAACTCGATCTCAAGGGCTTGTTGAGATGGCGCCAGTTTGACGGACACTTCGAGTGCTTGGGTTTCTTGGATGAGGCAAGGTACACTGTTGGTTCAGAGTACCGGTGCCTCTTCTCTTCTGTTCCTGTTTGGTATCACCATCGTTCGATCCA
>JBDRTC010000309.1:0-13673 GCA_043824335.1 Planctomycetota bacterium
CGCAAGGCGCCAACTCGCACTGCTGACAAGGAAGCGGCTGTTGGGCCACTCTGGGAGCGTTCGGATCACCCTGGAAATAGCGGTCCACGCGCAACCAGTGCATTTCCCGACCGAGGCGTACTTGTTTCTTGCCGACTACCGGAACGTTATTCTCCGCCTGGCATGCCAGCACGCATGCTCCACAACCGGTACACCTCGACAGATCGATCGACATCCCCCAACGGTACCCCTCGAACGACGGCTCCTTCCAGAGCGACTTAAGCGGTGGATGATGGACCGCGTGCCGGGCGAAATCGGGGTGTTCCCGATAGTGGTCCAACGTCGCCTCACGAATCAGCACGCCGACACGTTTTTCACGCCCCACGCGACCGACCGTGTCGATCGCGTGGTGGTCTTGCGTGCCGGCCAGCGGATACTGTCGCCCGGTCGGCGTAAGCGTCGCGCCAACGGCCACGTGCATTGAGTCGCTCGTTCGTAACGGGTAGACGTCCGTGCCGACCGGCGGCGTATCGTCCGCTTCATCGCCGCCCACACTGCCGGCCGCCGTCCGACCATACCCCAACGAAACAACAACTGTCCCGGCCGCAACGCCGGGAACAATATACGCGGGGATCTCCACTTGGCGCTCGCCAACCGCCAAGGTCACCAGCATATCGTTCCCCACGCCAAGCCGCTCGGCGGTAGAAGGACCAAGCAACGCAGCATTGCCCCACGTCAACTTGGTCATCGGGTCGGGGAACTCCTGGAGCCAACTGTTGTTGGCAAAGCGACCGTCATAGACCGACGCATCTCGGCGGAAGATGACCTCCAACTCGTCTCCTTGCCAGTCGGCCTCTGGGAGTTCCTCCGGCAGCGGCGGCCCATCGTTGACGTTAAGCGATTTGGCAACTCCGTCGAGCCCGGAAACCACACCGTCACGCAACGTTGCTTGCCACGAAACGCCTTCCGGGGCAAGCGACCGTTGCGAAGTGGAGTTATCATCGGCTGGACGATGCTGTGTGTCCCGTCGCGCGATCGGCCGTCCCCCCACGACTCGAGGAAATGGGCGCGCGGCAAGTGCCAAGTGCAACTCCGCGAGGTCTCGTCACGGTAAAGGCTCAGGTGAATCGTTGTGTCGACCGATTCCAACGCCTCCTTGAACGGCAGGTCGGCCGGGGCATTGTAGTTGGGATTGCCGCCGAGGATGACAAGTGTCGTGACATCGCCGGCCTCGATTTCCTCGACCAGCGTCCTTATTGCCTCGGCGTGTGAAAGACGCGTTGGACTGGAAACGGGAACGTATGTTACCGTCTTGCCGGCGTTTTTAAGCTTCGCGTTGATGCGGTGAACGGCTGCGTGGACCTCGGGCGGCTGGCCCGGACCGACACAAACGACGCCTCGGCCACGATGGGCGAGCAAGTCGGACGCCATCGCGCGAACAAAGTCTCCGATCTGTCCCGACGGGCCGCTACTCGTGCCTCCCGAATTGCCCGCGGCCAGTTCTCGCTCGAGCATCCCCACCAGTGCCTGGATCTGAGTCGATCGCAACGGCAAGCGATGGTCGGCCATGGCACCGGTGATCGTGAACCCGGGTTCGACCACATAGAGCCGGTTCATCCCACCGACACCCCGACGCGCCGGCCAGTACCAACGAGGCACCCATCATCTTCAGCCACGCACGCCTATTGACCCCCCCCGGGTCGGCCCCGACAGGGAATTCGGCCTCAAGAAACTCGCGGAAATGGGGCGTATCAGCCAACTGATCGAGGCTGCGCCACCAAGTGTCCAACGACGGATCCGGCGTCGACTGTCTTTGGGAATCGGGTTGTCTTTCTACCGATGGCATGTTGAGCAATCCGTCGAAGGACGGATCCCCTGTTCTTGCATGATCGACTCACCTATTTCGCGCAAGGCCTCCTCATCCAATCCTTGATCCTCGGCCCAACCCAAATAGGTGACGATCTCTCGTGGCCCAAGATGCGGCGCCGGGTCGCGATGGCAATCGAGGCACCATCCCATGCCGAGCGTCTCAACTTGATAGACCTGTTTCATGGTGTCGATGCGACCGTGGCACGACACGCACCCGACTCCGCGAGTCACGTGGGCACTGTGGTCAAAATAAACAAAGTCGGGCAAATCATGGACCCGGACCCAACGTAGCGGGACGCCGCTCTCGATACTCTCCCGCATTGGTGCGAGGTCTTCGCTATCGGTCCCGATCGCGGTATGGCAATTCATACAGATAGAGGTTGCGGGAATCGCGGCCAAGGCGGCCGTTTCGACCGTCGTGTGGCAATAGCGGCAATCCAACCCCATTTGCCCGGCATGGATCGCATGCGAAAATGCGATCGGCTGCCGAGGAGAATACCCCACGTTGGTGGTACGAGGAGAGTCGCCGAAATAGAAAAGGAAGACCAAATAAGCTGGCCCACCGACGAGCAACGTTTTCCCGCCTGCGGCGCGATTGTCGGCCAATGCCTGCGCGATCTGGCGGATGGCAACTCCCTTGGGCTTTTCGGTGGAAACGGCGCTTCCCATGAATTCGAACGTCTCCGACTGTCGGGAGCGCTCCTCGGGAAACACCCGAAGACCGTCGTGGCCCACGGCGACCAAATCGCCCACGCGCACTTCCGTCATCGGCACGCAGCGGGCCGTACGCCGGTCGAGGACGATGCCGCAGTCCATTTCCTGGTCATCGACGGGCAACCATTTTCCCCCCAGGCGGATCTCGGTCCGCTGATTCGTCGTGCTGTAGAACCTGTCGGGAAAGACGCCGTTGGCGTCGGCCCTCTCCAGACGGCAATCGCCGCCGGTCGTGGATACCGCCCCGCCAAGCCCTCCCAGGAAACCCGGTCCGGCCACTTGCCGGCAAGGACTTTCCGGGATCGCCATGTGGGCGTTTCGTCCCTTGCCCGGGGTTGGATGGGACCTATAATTTTACCAGATCGCGTTGTCGAAAATAGCTGCGACGCCCCTACGACCGACGGGGCGCTGCTCGGCAACCGATCCGCGGCCATCGGGCCGCCCGAAACACTCTTTCCACCGGAGACAAATCATGAGCTACACGCTACCCAAGCTTCCCTACGCGTACGATGCACTCGACCCGCACATCGACGCCCGGACGATGGAAATTCATCACACCAAACACCACAACGGCTACGTGACCAACTTGAACGCCGCCCTCGAAGGACATGACCTCGGCAACCCCAGTGTCGAGGAGCTGGTCGCCGCCATCCATACGCTGCCGGAGGAAATCCGCACGGCCGTTCGCAATCACGGCGGCGGTCATGCCAACCACTCGCTCTTTTGGACCGTGATGTCGGCCGGCGGTGGGGGGCAGCCGAAGGGGGATCTGGCTAGGGCCTTGGACGATGAGTTTGGCGGCTTCGATCACTTCGCCGAACAGTTCACCGACGCCACCATGAAACGATTCGGCAGCGGCTGGGCCTGGCTCGTTCTCGATGTCCACAAGAGACTGGTCGTTGAGAGCACGCCCAACCAGGACAGTCCCTTGCTCCACGGACACACCCCGATCCTCGGCATCGACGTCTGGGAACACGCCTACTACCTGAAGTATCAAAACCGCCGTGCCGATTACGTGAAGGCCTTCTTCAACGTGATCCATTGGGAAGCGGTGACCGAACGCTACCTCGAGGCGGTGAGGGCGGAGGTGAGTGCCGTCCCGGGATAGTGTCGACCGGCCCCGGCCGAAACCGGCGACCAGAATTGCCAACCATGCCGCCTGACACCAACAACAGGTGACCGGAGACCCGCTTTGGCGGCCGGAGCTCATCAACGCCAACCGGCTCCTGAGAGATGATACGATGGCACGCGCCGAAACCACGCTGCGTGAATTCGCGGAGAGAGAATACCGGTGGGGATTCCACACCGAAATCGACGCCGACACGGTCCCCCCCGGGCTCAATGAGGACGTCATTCGTCTCATCTCCAGCAAGAAGCGCGAACCGGAATGGTTGCTCGAGTGGCGGCTGAAGGCGTTCAGACACTGGCAGTCGATCGAAGAACCCTCCTGGTCCAACGTTCGTTATCCACCCATCGACTACCAACGGATTGTCTACTACTCGGCTCCCAAGTCGAAGAAAGGCGGGCCCAAGAGCCTCGACGACGTCGACCCGGCCGTGAAGCGGATGTTCGACAAGCTGGGCATTCCGCTGGCCGAGCAGGAACGTTTGACCGGGGTCGCCATCGACGCGGTCGTGGATAGCGTCTCGGTGGCCACGAGCTTCAAGGAGAAGCTGGCCGAGCTGGGGATCATCTTTTGCTCCTTTTCCGAGGCCGTGCGGCAGCATCCCGAGCTGGTCCGCAAGTATCTCGGCTCGGTGGTGCCGTATGCCGACAACTACTTCGCCTCGCTCAACTCCGCGGTCTTCAGCGACGGCTCGTTCTGCTACGTTCCCCGGGGCGTGCGATGTCCGAGGGAGCTGTCGACCTACTTCCGCATCAACGCGATCAACACGGGCCAGTTCGAGCGCACGTTGATCATCGCCGAGCCGGAAAGCTACGTCAGCTACCTGGAAGGCTGCACCGCCCCGATGCGCGACGAGCACCAACTGCACGCCGCCGTCGTCGAGCTGATCGCCCACGACGACGCCCAAATCAAGTACTCGACCGTGCAGAACTGGTACCCGGGCGACAAGGACGGCAAAGGCGGCGTCTACAACTTCGTCACCAAACGCGGCGCCTGCCGGGGCAAGAACTCCAAGATCTCCTGGACCCAGGTCGAGGTCGGGTCGGCAATCACCTGGAAGTACCCCAGCGTGATTCTGCGGGGCGACAACGCGGTGGGTGAGTTCTATTCGGTCGCCCTCACCTCGAACCACCAGCAGGCCGATACGGGCACGAAGATGATCCACATCGGAAGAAACACCAAGAGCACCATCGTATCGAAGGGGATCTCGGCCGGCTGCGGCCAAAACAGCTACCGTGGCCTGGTCAGGGTGCAGAAGTCGGCCCACGCCGCCCGAAACTACTCGCAGTGCGATTCCCTGCTGCTGGGTGACCGGTGTGGCGCCCACACCTTCCCGTACATCGAAGTCAAGAACCCGTCGGCACAGATCGAACACGAAGCGTCGACGTCGAAGATTGGCGAGGATCAGATCTTCTATTGCCGGCAACGAGGGCTTTCCGCGGAAGAAGCCGTGAACATGATCGTCAACGGCTTCTGTAGGGAGGTTTTTCGCGAGCTGCCTATGGAGTTCGCCGTCGAGGCTCAGAAACTGCTAAGTGTAAACCTGGAAGGAAGCGTTGGTTAAGATGTTGAAAGTCAAGAACCTGCACGCCAAGGTCGCAGACCGGGAGATCCTTCACGGAATCGATCTCGAAGTCAAGGCCGGGGAAGTCCATGCGATCATGGGCCCCAACGGGTCGGGCAAGAGCACCCTCGCCCAAATCCTCGCCGGACGCGATACCTACCAAATCACCGACGGCGCCGTCACCTACCAGGGCAGGAACCTGCTCGAGATGGAGCCCGAGCAACGGGCCTGCGAAGGGATCTTCATGGCATTCCAGTATCCGTTTGCAATCCCCGGAATCAGCAACGCCTACTTCCTCAAGGCGGCGCTGAACGCGATCCGGAGACATCGCGGACTGGACGAGCTCGACGCGATCGATTTTCTCTCCCTCGTCCGGGAAAAGACGGAACTGCTGCGCATCGACCGGACTTTTTTGGAGCGACCCGTCAACGACGACTTCTCGGGGGGCGAGAAAAAGCGCAACGAAATCTTCCAAATGGCCGTGCTGGAGCCCACGCTCGCCATCCTTGACGAAACCGACTCCGGCCTCGATATCGACGCGCTCAAGGTGGTTGCGGGCGGTGTGAACGCGCTGGGAAACGAGCATCGAGCCTTCATTGTGATCACGCACTACCAGCGGCTTCTGAACTACATCGTGCCGGATCGGGTCCACGTCCTCCACGACGGCCGGATTGTCCGATCCGGCGGCAAAGAGCTGGCCTTGGAGCTGGAAGAGAAAGGCTATGGCTTCCTCGAAGGCGACACCGAATCGGCCAAGCTGACTAGTGTCTAGCGGGCGCGTCGAAGAAGCGGGAGGCGCAATGAGCATGATTCAGGTGCTGGAAAAGGACAACGTTTTCCTCTCGAGCTTCCAGCGGCTGGAAAGGCGGTCGAGTGCCGACTCGCCGCCTTGGGTGCATCGGCTGCGCGAAGCGGCCATGGCCCATTTCGTGGAAATCGGGTTTCCCACGACTCGGCAGGAAGAATGGCGTTTCACCGACGTCTCGCCGCTCGTGGAGGTCTCCTTCGAGCCGGCCCAATCGCCGTCCTATCCGCCGTCGCCGCGGCAGCTTGAAAAGGCCGCTTCCTTGACGCCGGGCAGCCCACGGATCGTGTTCGTAAACGGCCACTATGTCCACGACCTTTCCTCCGCCGGGCCGGCTCCAAACGGAGTGCTCCTGATGAGCCTGGCCGAGGCACGGCGGAATTGTCTTCGACCGTGGGCTTTGAAGGCCAGGCTACTCGATCACTGAGTCGCGAATGGCCAAAAAACTCCGCCAAACAACAGCATCCTGCCGGTCAACAACTTCCGACGAGGCTAAAACGTCAATCTCGGCCGGTTGACTGCGTTTGGTTTCTCCCTGACGCTGAGCATCAGAAACGTCCGACAGTCGGTCCCGTGCCTGGCCTGTCCCGAAATAGGACCCCAATCTCGGACTGAGGCAGGGACGGCCGAGCGGGCTCTTGTGGGGGGGCGGCGACCAGGGCTGCGTGTGTCGGGATCTCCATACCTTTCTTCGGAATTCGGCCTGACCGGCGGCCTCCCCTCGGGCACAGCTCGGCGCGCCTTGAATTCCCAGCTTTTGATAGCACACAGCCTATTGGCACTTGGGCTGGCCTTCGAAGTCGGCGTCCGGAGGTCTCTACTCAGGGCTATTGCAGCAAACACTCGGTATAATCAGGGGCGGTGGCATCACCACAAAGAGTCATGCCCATAAGCGGCGCCACGCGAATCCTTCAGGCTAGCGAGCAAGCCAACCCGATGCGTACACGACTGTTCATGACGGCGATCGTCCTGATGCTGGCTGGCGCCGGCCGCGCCCTGCCGGCGGTCAACCTGTATGTCTCTCCGATCGGCAACGACGCATGGAGCGGCAACCTTCCCGCCGCGGACAAGGACGGCCGGGAAGGCCCCTTTGCGAGTCTCACTCGCGCCCGGGACGAACTGCGCCGGTTCAAGGCCGCCGGGAAGCTCAGGGAGGGCGCCATCGTCCACCTGCGGGCCGGTACGTACCGCCTCACCGAGGCCCTCGCCCTCGGCCCCGCAGACGCAGGGACTCTGCAGGCCCCGATTGTGTGGCGGGCCTATGACAATGAGAAGGTGATCCTCACCGGCTCACTGCCCGTGAACGGGTTCAAGCCCTGGAAGGGGCAGATCGTGGTGGCTGACCTGAAAGGCACCCCGCTGGAAAAGGTGGCTTTCCGCCAGTTGTTCTTCCAAAGCGAACGGCAAATCATGGCCCGCTACCCCAACGTCGATCATAAGGACCCGCACTTCGGCCAGTGGGCCTACGTCCTGGCCGCCGACCCGGCCCCGCCGACCAACCACTCGGTCTCGGACAACATCCCGCAGGTCAAAGACCACTTCACCGCCACCGGTGACGTCATCAAGCCCACGTGGGAGAAGATGACGCAGGCCGAAATCGCCATTCACCCGGCATACGGATGGGCCTGGAACATCGTGCCTCTGAAGTCGGTGGATAAGGAAGCGAACACCATCTGGTTGGGCCGCCCGGTCAGCTATGGTCTGATGATCGGCGACCGCTACTGGGTGCAGAACCTCCTGGCCGAGCTGGATGCTCCGGGCGAGTGGTATCTGGATCGCGACGAGGCCAAGCTCTATTTCTGGCCACCGCTGGACCTGGCGTCGGGTGAGGTCAGCGTGCCGGTTGCGGAATCCCTGGTCGTCGCCGAGGACGCCGGCGTGGTCACCGTACGCGGGCTGACCATCGAGAACTGCAGCGGCAATGCGGTGACGTTCAAGAATTGCGAAGGGAGCCTTGTCGCCGGGTGCACCATCCGCAACACGGGTCTGTGGGGCGTGTCGATCCTGGGCGGGCACAACACGGGGGCGGCAGGCAACGATGTCTATGCCACCGGCGCCGGGGGCGTCAGTATCAACTCCGGCGACCGCAAGACCCTGACGCGAGGCGACTGTTACGCCGACAACAACTACATCCACCATGTTGCCGCTTTCCAACGCACCTACCACACCGGGGTCAACCTCTCCGGCGTGGGCAACCGGGCGAGCCACAACCTGATCCACGACTGCTACCACCAGGCCATCCTGGCCGGCGGCAACGACCATGTTGTGGAGTACAACGTTATTCACCACACCAATCTGGGCTCGGAGGACACCGGGGGGCTTTACATGTCCTCGCGGGACTTCACCCAGCGCGGCACCGTCATTCGCTACAACGTGTTCCACCATGTCGGTGGGTTTGGGAAGAACAACTCCTGGAACCCGGTCCGCAACGGCCAAGTGGAGTTCCACTATCCCGGCTTCACGTGGGGGATCTACCTCGACGCTCCCGAGGTGGACTGCACGATCTTCGGCAATGTGCTGTACAGCGTCCCGGTCTGCGGCCTGTTCAATCACGAGGGTCGCGACAACCACTGGGAGAACAACATCATCATCGACGCTCCAGCCTTCCAGGTGAGCAGCGGCAACTACCCTGATCTTGACAAGCAGTCCTACTCCTGCATCCAGGCTCTGCGGGAAAAGGGCGGCTACGATACCTATCTGCAGCACTACCCGGAACTGGCCACGTACACCGACGATCCGGCAACGCACCACACCTGCGCCCCCGGCAAGTTTGCACGCAACATCATCTACTACACCGCCGACGGTGGGAAGATGATGCGCGAGCGGAACAAGGGCAGTTGGGCGGGCGGGCAACTCGTCTGGACCTTCAGGGGGAGCAAGCCGGCTTTCACGGGCTTCGAGTTCGACTACAACTGCTTGTATGCCCCGCCGGAACTGCCGCTGAAGTTCAGCCTCGCCCTGCGCCCAGACGCTGCGCGACTGCTGAACTGGGACCAATGGCGTCAGCAAGGCAAAGACGAGCACTCCCTGTTGGCCGACCCCAAGTTCGTCGACGCGGCCCAGCGCGACTACCGCCTGCAGTCCGACTCGCCAGCGCTGAAGCTCGGGTTCCAGCCGATCCCGTTCGAAAAGATTGGGCCGTACCCGGACCCATTGCGGGCCAGTTGGCCCATCGTCGAGGCGCCGGGGGCCGCGGCGCTGGGGGACTTCACCACGCAGCGGTTCTTCAAGCTCCCCGGATACGAACCCGTGCCGGCGGTGGAACTCCAGTCGCGCCAGGGCCTGGGTAGCCTGGAGATCGCCTCCAACTTGCCTCCTGGCGAGCATACGGCGACGGTCGAACTCCTACCCGATCCGCCGGACCGGGCCGTGCCCATCGAGTCCGCGAAGAAGGCGAACCGCTACAAGCCGGCGGATTTCGAGGGCGTGGCCCTGCACCTGGGAGCCATCTGCGTGCTGGAATTGCCCTGACCGGCTGGCGCGGCCCGAGCCTTCGCGGTAGGGACGGGCCCTTACGGGCCGTGGCGTGATTCAACGGAGGGTCGTTTTGCAGGGCGTAGTGAATCTGTCGATCAGACAGCGGCCAAAACTTCCGACGATCGTTGAGGATCTGAATCACGATCCCGCCCTCCCTCTTTATAAAAGAAACCCCCTCGACCTGCCTATTTGTGGAGATACTCCTCCAGGTCCGGTGCGATACGGCCGGTTTCTTCGTGGTACAGCCAGCCACCGTTTCCGCTGACGGCGGTTGGGGGAAAGGTCTCCGTGGGTGTCACGGTGGAAACACCGGTGAAGGGGTTCACTGGAATGCCCGCGGGAAGGTAGGGACCGTACGGGTATTCTTTCCCGTAAGGGCCGGGCACTCCTTTGGCGTTGGTCGGATGGGTCAATTGTGGCAAAGTGCCCTCGTGGAGTAACGGAACGGCCGCTCCATGCTCTACCCGGTAAAGCTCGATCTGGGTTCGGAACGCCTGCATGTTCTGCAGGAGGGCGGTAGAGCTGGCCTGACCGCTCGCCTCGGCGAGGAAAGGCATGGCCGCAGACGTGGCGACGGCCATGATGGCCACCACCAGAAGGGTGTCCAGCAGGGTGATCTGGAAGCCCCGGTGGCGCGTGCAGATGGCCAGGTAGGCTGCGGCGGCTATCGCCCCAACGGCAAGCGCAGCTGGAAGCTCAAGACCCATTCGGGGAATCTCGGCCACAGCGCACACCCCTCTCAGGGACCACGTCTCCATGTAAACCGGATCGACCTCTACCAATACTATAGGATGCTGTTAGCCCCTGCGTGTAGGGGGGGCCGTCAGTCTTCGCGATCGACGTCCATTCGGGGTCCAAACAGCCGGGCGAGCGATTCGGCGACCACCTCTGCAAGGACCCGATTTCCTCGGGCGTTGGGGTGAAGACCGTCGTCGCTCAGATGCCAGCCTGGCCCCAGCCAGATTCCTGGAGGGGCATGCGGGCTCCAAAGCACGAGCTTGCGGATGGACGTGTCGGAAACCAGCTCCAGATCGTGCCGCCGGGCCAGCTCTCGTTCCAGGCCGGCGTAAGGGTCGGTGATGAAGCCGCGGGGGACCTCCATCAGGATCACTTCGGCCCCGATTCCACGGCAGGCGCCGATGATACGTTCCACGTTCGCCTTCGTGACCGCTCGGCCGTGGCCTTTGAGAAAATCGTGTCCGCCGATTTCAACGACCACCGCCTGGGGGTTGGCGTCCACGAGCGCCGGCAGCTTGTTCAATGCCTCCGCGGAGGCAATGCCGTCTTGGCCCAGGTTGACGACGCCAACGCAGATCATCTGTTGGAGAACTTGTGGATAACCTCCGGAGGGCGACGTCCCGGCCGTGAGGCTGTCGCCCAGACAGACGACGGGCCGTGTCGGGTCGAACACGACCCGGCGCCCGCAATGAGCCGCCGCATGCCACTCGATCGCTGCCACGGCCCACGCGGCCCAAAGGCCGATCAACGCCGCCCAGGCGAGCGCCCTCCAATGCGCGGCGAAAACTCCGCAGCTCTTCAGCCCGCGAACCACGGCGACTGCGAGCATCATGGCAACCAAAACTGCAGCTCCCGGCGGCCACGCAGGTCGTTTTGCCAGCAGGATGAGAGCACAGGCTACAAGCGGCAGCCAACCGGGCCGGCGCCGCACGACCAACCACGTGTGCCACGACAGCCAGAGGGCGACCATCCACGGGATCGCTGAGGGGAACGTCAGCAGCGAAGCGGCAACCAGGCCCGAGATCAACAGAGCACGCCCGGAACGCTTCATGCTGACGAGGAATCCGCGCTCCGAAGCCTGGGGCCGGGGCTGTCGCGATTCGAGATCACCAAGACAGGGATTGTCGGGCATGTCGTTGTGCGAGCAAGTATATGAAGCTGCTGAGACTCTCGCCCGGAAGTCAGGAGCCTCGTCGAGCCAAGCTCGGTAGGGGCCCAAAAAGCCGCCCCCGGCCCCTCGTAACGAGGGGGTGGCAATGCAGATACCGCACGTTGCCAAGCCCAAGCACGCGGGCTCCGGGACGAATAGCCCATATATACGGGTATGGTATATTGATAATTGGGGTTCTTTACCATCCTTTTCTCAATCGCTTCTCGCGCCGGCGGGTCAAGCTGTCATCTCGCCGAGTGTTTTCTCGGGCACCGTAACCCTCTCCCTTACAAGATTTTGCGCAGCGGGTGGCTGGGGGCTTTTCCAGCCACACACACAGCGGTAGGATGACTCAAAGGGCGGCGCATGGCGCGCGCGGGCCGATCGCGACTCTCGGATAACGCAACCCAGATCACGGCGACGGCCCAAAAGATGTCGATACTGAGAAAAGCTCGCCACGTTCACGACAAGGAGGTGCGTGTCATGAAGTTCCCTCGGCCCCGGTGGTGCGTTGCTGCGGTTGGCTTTGCCCTGGCTTTGGTCTGCTCGGCCACGGAGGCCGGCGCGGCCGAGCGCCGCCCGGCGCCCGTGTTGCTGGTGCACGGGATCGCCTGGGACATCGATCAGGAAGACGCAACCTGGGGGAGCTATTGGGGCGAGAGCAAGGGGGAGCCCCAGTGGTCCGGGATGATTGGGCTTTTGGATTCCAAGGGCCTGACCTACGGGGGGACGATTCGCCCCATAGGCTCCAACGTGACGTTGCCCGAGCGTTTGAGCACCGACGGAGTCGACGTCGACCCGCGCGAGGCCAATCTGTTCGTTCTGAAGTTCTCGAAGGCCGCCAACACCGACGGGGTCGGGTACAAGGCGCTGGAGCTGGCCGAGTCGATCAAGCAAGTGTGTCGGTTCACCGGCTCGAAGAAGGTGCGACTCGTCGCCCACAGTGCCGGCGGGATCATCGCCCGGGCGTATCTTCAAAACGCCCTGCCGGGCGTCGAGTACCGTGGCGACGTGGAGCGTCTGATCACCGTGGGCACACCGCACCTGGGCTCCGCCGCGGCGCATCACTACGGCGATTTCCTGGGCACGCGGGCAACGTCGATCAAGCCGGACGCGGCGCTGATCCGCAACTTGAACTCAAAGTTCGACCTTCCGGAGGACGTGACCTTTGCGTCGATCGTGGTCCGGGGCATCGCCGCCGACACGCGGGGCAAAGGCAAGGAGCTGGATCACCTGGTCAACCAGGCCTTGGTCAAGCTGCTCCCGGTTGAATACCGTCTGGGCGGCGATCAGGTGGTGCACGTGCGCAGCCAGAACCTGCGATTGGCCGAATGTGCCGCCCGGTATGAAAAGAAGACGGGCCGACCGATCCAGTACGTGCTCGCACGCGTGCCCGACCCGACGCCCGGGGGTTGCTGTTTCAAGGAATTGACGGACATTCGGGTGCACGTCACCGCTCCCTACGAGCCGATGGTGCAGCACTTGGTCTTCGGGCTCTTGAAGGAGAAGGCCGTGCTGTGGAAAGAGACCGGCCCGGAGAAGCTCGCCGGCTGGTACGATTGGCAGGCCCGGCTGCACGCCAACGGCATCATTGAGTACGAGACGCTTGGAAAGCACCCAATGTCGGCGGTAAGGAACGTCGAGATCGGCGATTTCGAGCTGGTCGGCAGCGGCGACGGGGGCTTGCGCCGGTACAGTTTCGATGGAAAGGCGTGGTCGACGAACATCGCGATCCCGTTGCGCAAGCGCTGGACCCACGTCCGCGGCACCGTGGCCCTGACCTTCGACCCTTTCGGCCGCGTGCTCAGCGCCGAAAGCAGCATCGACGAGCGCAAGGACGGGTAACCCGCCGCCTCTTGACAACTGCTGGCTCTTGCCACCAGAATAACGAGTAGTTTCCCGGCAAGCCCTCGTGTTGTCCCAGTTGGTGAGGAGACCGTGCCATGGCAACCTTTCTCCTGTTTGGCAAGTATTCCCCGCAGGCGATTGGGGAGATGAGCACCGAGCGGACCGCCTCGGCGGTCGAGGTGATCGAGAAGTTCGGTGGGGAAGTCCAGTCGATGTTTGCCACACTCGGCGTGAACGATCTGTTGTTCGTGCTCTCGTTCCCAAGCACCGACGACGCCATCAAAGCGTCGATCGCCTTGACCCGAATGACCGGAATCGCCTTTACCACCTCGCCCGCGGTGACGGTCGCCGAGTTCGACAGGCTTATCGGCGAAATTTGAGTCGAGTTGCGCGGCCGGGAATC
>JBDRTC010000310.1:0-3678 GCA_043824335.1 Planctomycetota bacterium
GTGGAACGATCCCACCCGGCCGATCAACCCAGAACTGTGGCGTCTCGCCGAGGTCTTTGCACAAGATTTTCGGGCGCAGGATCTCGGGGAGCGCGGGCGTCTCGTGAAATGCGTACCACGGCTTCCGTTTGACGCACGTGCGCGCCAGGAGCCGCTCGCGAATGTCCTCGCGCATCAGGTAGCGGCCCAGATCTCCCAACTGCTCCAACGGAAACAACCGGCCATGTGCGTCGTAGGGGATCAGCATCACGAACCGCCGCGGGAGATCGCTCGTCTCCGGCGTGAGTTGCCGGCCTGCTATCGTCGGGCGGGCGAAGCGCCGGAGCGATGGCTCGAGACCGTGTGCCAGTCGCACGAAGACGCTGTCCGCGCCCGTCGCGACACCGCAACTGATCCGCAGACACAAATCCCCAAGCGTCACAGCCGCCTGCGGCGGCGGAGAGCCCTCGAGCAAGGGTAGCCATGAGTTCTGCCCTTTCGGCAGCCTTACCGCCAGCCGGGACCCGTCACGGCGCCTGACTTGCGTTCTACCCGGCGGGGCGTTGCACACCGTGGTGATGGTCGGATAGGTGACGAGTCCAGCGAACGTATCCTCGCAGACAAGGTGGATTTCCTCAAGGTAATGGCGCGAGAGCAAATCGCGCAACGGCCCAGCGGTCTCAACATACAGATACTTCTCCGGCGTGATGAAAACGAGCCGACCGCCCGGAGCGAGGCTTCGCAGCGCCTGCTCGAAGAAGAGCAGGTAGAGATCGAACCGGCCGCGCGCCGTGGCGTAACGCGCACGGTACCGTGCCTTCTCGCTCTCCGAGAGCCCCGTTATCGCGACGTAGGGAGGGTTGCCAACGATGAAGTTGTACTTTTTGCGGCCGTCCGTCAGAAAGTCGGCGTGCTGGATGCGCACGGCTCGCAGCCGTTCGTATTTTTCGCGCAGCACAGGTAGATGGCGCGGATCGGACTCGATCCCGGTGACGCGCGGAAGCGCAAGGCGTTTCCGCTCACACCAACGGATGATGCCGTCAATGAACCCACCCGTTCCGCAGCCTGGATCAAGCACCGCATGGTCCGGCCGGGGGGGACGCCCCCGAAACAACAGACCGACCATCGCGTCAACGGTTTCCCGTGGTGTCGGAACGAAGCCCTTCATGGTAGTCCTATCCTACCAGACAGTGCCCACTCTTCTCCCGTCCGTTGAACGGCCCGATAGAAGCCACCGTTCTTCCCTCCTCCGTTATACATCTGAACAGCCACGCCGCCCAGGGCCACCCCCAACCTGCCCGCCTTCTCACCCCCCCACGGGCGAGGCTTCGTAGGTGCGGCCGTGGAGGCCGCGGCGGTGGCGGTCGGTGGCGCGTTGGGCGAGCTTTTGGCCGCAGGGAGTGGGGTACTCGCCCGTGATGCAGGCCTGGCAGAGCTGGTCGGTGTCCAGGCCGATGGCCCGGGCGATCGCGTCGACCGGCAGGTAGCGGAGGGAATTGGCGCCGAGCTTGGCGGCCATTTGGGCCTCGATTTCTTCGGTGAGCGGGCCGCCGTTGAGAAACTGGGGAGCGAACAGCTCGGTGACCGTCGACATGTCGATCCCGTAAAAGCAGGGCGAGACGATCGGAGGACAGGCCACCCGAACGTGGATCTCCCGGGGGCGCCCCAACTGGCGGATCCGCTTGACAAGAACCTTCAGCGTGGTCGCCCGCACAACCGAGTCCTCGACCAGCAAGACCCGCTTCCCCTCCAGGACTTCCCGGAGCGGGGTGTACTTGGTTTGGGCGCGTTGCTCGCGGTTGTCGGTTCCCTCGATGAACGTCCGGCCCGTGTAGCGGTTGCGGATCAGCCCTTCCAGACAGGGGAGCTTGAGCTTGAAGGCCATGGCGTCGGCGGCCGCCTTGCTGGTGTCGGGCACGGGGACGACGATCGTGTCGTCGTCGCGGGGGAGCGTTTCCGTGCGGGCGAGCTCCTCGCCCAGGGCCTTGCGGGCCATGTAGACGCTGCGGCCGTCCAGCGAGCTGGCCACGTTGGCGAAGTAAACCCACTCGAAAAAGCAATGCGCCCGGCGGGGGCTGTTGGCAAATCGCCGCACCTCGAACCGGCCGTCGACGATCGTCGCCGCCTGGCCGGGTAGGAGCGACTTGATCGCCTCGGGCGCGAAGCCGAGGTTCAACAGGGCCACGCTCTCGCTGGCCGCCGCGAACAAGGGGCCTTCGCGGGCATAGCTCAAGGGCTTGATTCCCAGCGGGTCGCGGGCGACGAGCATCTGGCCCAAGGCGTCGAGGTAGACGAGGCTGTAGGCCCCGTCGAACTTGGCGGCAATCTCCTGGCACATGCCGACCAGCGACGGCTGCTCTTGCCGGGCGAGGGCCGTGCAGATGGCGTGCATGATGACTTCGGTGTCGGTGTCCCGGGCGAGATAGGTGTCGTTGTCGGCCAACAGCGCGCGGCTGAGATCCTCGAAATTGGCCAACTGGCCGTTGAAGGCGAAGCTGAACCACTTGTGCTTCTTGATGTGGTGGCGCTCGAACGGCTGGGCGTAGCTGCGGTCGTCCTGCCCGCAGGTGGCGTACCGCACGTGCCCGATGGCTGCCCGGCCGGCGTACTCCTTCATCAGGCTCTCGGCCTTGGCCCGATGGCTGAGCCGGAACGCCTCGGCGACCGTGCCCAATTCCTTATGGGTGTCGATCAACTGCTTCCGGCGGGGGTTGTAGGTGGTCATGCCGGCGGCAAGCTGGCCGCGGTTTTGGATGTCCAGAAGCATGCGGGGCAAGAGCCGGGAGGCCTGATCCTGTCGCCCGTCGGGGCAGAGCCGACTGGCGCGGCGGCTGGGCAGATGGTAGATTGCGGCCACGCCGCACTCTTCGTGGAGTTCGCTCATCGTTGTTCGAGGGCCCCGCCGTGCTTGCGGCTCGGACCCACCCCAGGGTGCTCAAGATAGTTCACGCGAGGGATTGCGTGGGCATTCCCTGCCCGGCGAGACTCCGTTTTCGGCCTTCGGTCGGCCGCCCTGCCCATATTGTACTGTCGGCGGCCCATTCTCTCAAGCGAGAGCCGGGTTCGGGGAGACTTTCGGCCTGGGCAAGAGAAAGCTATCCTAGTGCTCTGCCAAGCTGGAAATGTCGGGTGGGGTGCCACTGGCGTCTCGCCAGTGCCGCCGGAAGAGCACGGGCAAGATGCCCGTGGCACCCGACACAACGGCCTTGACAGACCACTGGGTGTTTTGGAGCTTGGTCGGATCGAACGCGTCACCGGGCATGGGTATCCATGGCAGACATTTTGCGTCAAGAGGTCGCCACCGCGGCGACGACCATCGTGGTCAAGGTGGGCACGCGCGTGCTCACGCGAGACGACGGCACCCTCAACCAAGAGCGGGTCGCTCAGCTCGCCGAAGAGTTGCACTTGGTGCTCGCCACGGGCCGCAAGGTGGTGCTGGTCAGCTCGGGGGCCGTGGGGGCGGGAATGGGACGCCTCGGCCTGAAGAGCCGGCCTTCCGATCTCGCCCATTTGCAGGCCGTGGCCGCCGTGGGACAGAGCCTCTTGGTCGAGGCCTATGAGCGTTCATTCCAGAAGTTTAACCGGCACGCCGCCCAAATCCTGCTGACCGCCGACGACCTGGCAAACCGCGCCCGGTACCTCAATGCCCGCAACACCATCCGCACGCTTCTCGAGTACGGGGCCGTGCCGATCATCAAC
>JBDRTC010000311.1:0-2859 GCA_043824335.1 Planctomycetota bacterium
GTGCTTTGCTTTACCGGTCCCTGCCATGGCCCCTTTATCTCACGAAATTCCCCCGAAGGCAAGCGCCGCCTCGCGGGAGTTCTTGCTCAAGCCCGCCACGGCACTGCTTGTTCCAAGCAGTGGCACACCACCCTGAACCCCCCGTCGTGAAGCAGAGGCACCCGGCTGACTGCTGATGGCTGACTGCTGATGGCTCCGCTACCGCCAATCGCCGCTCAGCACGAACGCCGCCCAATAGTAGGGGGGCACGCCGCGGGGCTTTTCCGCTGGGCCGTTCTTGGTGACGATCGTCAGTCCCCGTTGGGGGCCTTCGGCCAGCAGCGTGGGACTCTGCCGGGGGTCTTCGCGGAGCATCGAGAGCTGTGCCTCGCGCAGGGCTTCGAGCTTGCCCAGCTTCTTGCCCCAAAGGTTTTCGTAGAATCGCTCCATCAAGAGGCGCGTCGCTTCGTCGCTGACTTTCCACAAGCTGGCCACGACCGTTCGCGTTCCCGAGACCTGAAACGCCCGCTGGAGGCCCAAGACCCCTTCGCCGCCGGCGACCGGCCCCAAGCCGGTCTCGCAGGCGGAGAGCACCGCCAGCTCGACGTGTTCGAGGTCGAGCGCCGCCACCTCCTCGGCGGTCAAGATCCCGTTGTCCAGGCCCGGCCGATGGGGGACGTTCGCTCCGGCCAGCGCAAGGCCGGAGAGCAAGCCGGGGTGGAGGGCCGTCACGTCGCGGCCGGGTAACGGATTCTCCTCCGTTGGCGTGCGACCGCGCCCGTCCTCCCCGGCGGGGGCGAAAAGGGACGACCATTCCGGCGGCGCAAAGAACCCGTGCGTGGCAACGTGCAAGAACTCGTGACGGGGCGCCTCGCGGCGAAATGCGGCTTCGGTAGCCTGTTGCCGGAAGAGCAGCCGAGCCCGGCCGTCCCGGTAGGCTCGCCCGAACGAATCGCGGACCGCCAGGACCTCCCCGCGGGAGCTGTCTAGCGGAGTGAACTGCATCGCCTCGTGACGCTCCGCGAGCGACCCCGCCGCCGCATCCCCCTCGCCGGGTGACGTTGGGGGTGCAGCGTCGTAGTCGATATCGCCCAAGAGCAACAGGGCCGGTTGGCTCGCATCGGTGGCTTCGTCGCGTGGGGAGGTCACGTCGGCGAGCATGTCGGGGAGCGACTGCGGCACGGGGATCACCGCCATCGCTTGCTCTTCAAGCAAGTAGGTCCCCGTTTTCTTTCCGGGCAAGGCGCAGAACGGAAAGCGGGCCAAGCTTCCGTCGGGCGAGACGAGCACGGTCTCGGCCTCGGTGAGAAACTCTTCCAGCGGCTGCCAAAGGAGTCGCCGAAGCTCCGACGCCGCCTCGGCCCCTTTGCCCGCCTGGCCGAAAGTCCGACGCCACACGTCGATCGCGCTGCGGATCGGCGCCACGGGGCCCAGGTTTAGTCGGGCCACCGGCCGCCCCGGGCGGAGCACGAAGGCGACCAGATGCCGTGGCATCGGAGCCTCGCCCCCCTTCTCACCGGCGGCGGGCAGGCTATGCGCGTATTCGAGGAAATCGACCAGGGCGACGTCGCGCGGCAGGGCGCCCATGAGTTGCTCGGCGGTGATCTCTGCCCGACTCGTGCCGGCCTCGGCGCCGGCCCGGGCCAGCTCTGCCTCGAGCCGTTCCTTCTTTTCCGACAGCTCGGCAATCCTCCTGCGGCACGCCTCCTGCTCGGCCGGATCAGGACGCGAGAAGACCAGGGCCGCCAACTGGGCGGCCGTGCTCTCAAGCTCCGACAACCGAGGCGCCAACTCCGGCCGCGCGGCGGCCAGGCGGGTCTGCCGCTGACGCATAAACACCATCCCCTTCCAGGCCAGCACGGATCGATACGAGTCGTGGTCCTCACGCTCCGTCTCGGTCGTGACGGAGAGGTACCCGTCGAGCGTGCGCCGCAGCGATCGGGTCATGGCCAGTTGCTGGCGCTCCGACAGGACGGCAAACGTATCGCTCAGGATGCGATGCTGGATCTCGATGGCTTCTCGATAAAGCGGCTCGGCACGATCGTAGTCGCCGGTCGACCGGTAGAGCACGGCCAGGTTGTTCAGACTGGCGGCATAGTCGGGGTGGTTCGTTCCGAGCGCCTCTCTGCTGACCTCAAGTGCCTCTCTGTAGAGCGGTTCTGCCCGGTCGTAATCCTCCATCGCCCGGTAGAGCCCGGCCAGGTTGTTCAGGCTGTCGGCGTACTTGGCGTGCTTTTCGCCGAAGGTCCCTTTCCTGATCTTGAGCGCCTGCCGGTAGAACGGCTCGGCCCGGGCACGGTCCCCCATCGATTCGTAAAGGGCCGCGAGGTTGTCCAGGCTGTCGGCGTAGTGGGGATGGTCTTGCCCGAGCACCTCCTTGCGGATTTCCATCGCCTGCCGGTAGAGCGGTTCGGCCCGGGTGTAGTCGTCGGTCTGGTAGTAGAGTCCGGCGAGATTGTTCAGGCCGGAGGCGTAGTCGGGATGCTTCTCGCCGAACGCCTTCCGGTAGATGTCGAGCGCTTGCTCGAACAGGGGCCCGGCCCGGGCGTAATCCCCCATCGACTGGTACAGCCCGGCCAGGTTATTCAGCGCGGTGGCGTAGTGGGGGTGGCCGCCGCCGTGGACCGTCTCGTAAGCTTCGAGCACCTCGCGAAGAAGCGGTTCCGCCCGGGCGTAGTCGCCGTTGGCGTGGTAGAGCTCCGCGAGGTTGTTCAGGCAAGTAAGACTGTTCGGATCCTTCGGCCCGAAGACCTCCCGGCAAATATCCAATGCCTGGCGATACTGGGCTTCGGCCTGCGCAAAGTTTGCCCCTGCCGCATGTGTCTGAGCCAGACAGAGCAAGGTATCGACAAGCGCCGGGTGAGCGTCGCCGAAGAGCTG
>JBDRTC010000312.1:0-10547 GCA_043824335.1 Planctomycetota bacterium
GCCCCGCCAAACCCTTGACGGAACTTCTCCAGGCAGACGACCCTGAAGGCGTCGGCAAAGGGAAGCAAACGATGATGACCCGATCCGGGAAGCTGCTTGAGCGAATCCTCCAAGGAAGCTCCGACGCAAACATTCCGTTCGAGGGGCTGTGTCAGCTACTCCACAGGCTGGAATTCGCGGAGAGGATTCGCGGCGATCACCATATCTTCACCCGAGAAGGGGTCGAAGAGATTCTCAATTTGCAGCCGAAAGGAAAAAACGCCAAGCCGTATCAGGTGAAGCAGGTTCGGGATGTTATCCTAAGGTATAGGCTGGGAGCACAAGAAAATGCCTAAGTATGAAATAATTCTCTATTGGAGCCGGGACGATGAGGCGTTCATCGCCGAAGTTCCGGAGCTTCCCGGCTCCGCGGCAGACGGCGCCACCTACCAGGAAGCGCTCACCAACGTGGAAGTGGTGATCCAGGAGTGGATCGAGACGGCCAAAGAGCTGGGCCGGCCTATCCCGGAGCCGAAGGGCCGTCTGCTGTTCGCCTGAGGCTTGGCGCGGTCGTGGCGAAGTGTTCATCCGGGCCGCGGAAAGGAACATTGATCGGTTTCCCGCCGGCCAACGGCATTTCCGGGCGAACCGGCTCATCCCCGAAAAAAGGCTCGCGGCGGGAGGAATCCGCCGCGGGTTGCCGGCTTTCGGCGGGCGCGTGGTCTTTCTGCAACGTAGGCTTGTTGCGATCGTTCTTCATCCCGTAGCCGGAAGACCGTCCGCAGGACGCACAACCGGTATCTTCGCAACAACCGGTACCCGATGACACGCGCCCGATTCACCAGGCTGGAAATCCTTGGTCTTGCGTGCCTCGCCTGGGCCGCCTCCGGAGGAGAGATTGCCTGGGGGCTGGTGGGTGAACGCCTGGCCGGCGTGGACCCGCCCCAGGTCGAGTGGTCCGTTCTGATCGAGCCGGTCCGGCGGGCGCCGATCCAGGATCCGCCGCCGCTGGTTGCTCCCTCCGGCCAAGAGAACCGAGCCGATGCTCCCTTCGCCTCTGGCTGGCAGTTTCTTCAGGGCGAGCTTTGCCCCTTGGAAGAAGGCCTCTTTGTCGACGCCGCCGACGGGCGTTGGGACGAGCACTCGCTCCTCGGTGCCGCCCTGGTGGCCAGCGGTGTGGTCGACCGCGACCTCTTGCTCGACTGCCAGATGCAAGTGGCCTGGCTGGCCGACGAGTTGGAGCAATCGGGCAAGATGACCGGGCCCCCGCGCCAAAAGGCACAGGCCCTCTTCGAGTTCCTGCACCGGCGGGTGCTGGTGGGCGGATACCGCCTCGACTCGACGAGCTTGACCCTGGCCTTGGACGAGGGGCGGTACAACTGCGTGAGCGCCTCGGTGCTGTTCAATTGCCTGGCCGCCCGGTTCGGCCTCTCGGCCGGCGGTCTGGAGATTCCCGGCCACGCCATGAGCCGACTGGCGCTACCCGACGGCACGCTCGACGTCGAAACCACCTGTCCGGGCTGGTTCCGCCTGATGGACGATCCCCGGAAGCAGGCCGAACTGGTCGAGAGGACGCTCGGTTTGCGTCCCGGCGGGGGCAACGCTTCGGGCGAGCCCCGGGAAGTGACCGACGTGGAACTGGTCGCCACGATCTACTACAACCGGGGCGTCGATCTCTTGGGAGAGAAGCGATTCGCCGAGGCCGTGGCCGCCAACGCCAAAGCCTTACGCCTGGATCTGGCCAGCACCACTGCCCGGGGAAACCTCCTGGCGACGCTCAACAACTGGGCGATCGATCTGGACACGGCAGGTCACCACGCCGAGGCCGTCGAGCTTCTGCGGCGGGGAATCGCGCTGGATCCGGAGTACGAGACCTTCCGGGTGAACTACGTCCACGTACACTTCCAGTGGATCGAGGAGCTGTGCCGTGAAAACCGGTTCGGCGAAGCGTTGGACCTGATCGCCCGGGCGCTGAAAGACCGCGTGGAACAGGCCCGTTTTGCAGAGGCCCGCCTCGATGTCTCGCGACGCTGCGCCCGGTCTCATCCGGAACCGCCGGCAACGGGCCGGGTGGGCGGAGCAAGCCTCGGGGTTTCCGGGAATTAGTTTCTGTTGCGGACTGCCAGAGCCCTACCCGCGGTCTTCTTCCTTTTCCACGAAGACGAAAACGAATAGCAGGCGGTAGACGAACAAGGAAATGAGCGCGCCGCCGGCGGCGGCGAGAAAGCCGAGCGGGCTGATGGGGTTGAAGTCGGGGCGGCTCCAAAAGGATAAGAGCAACAGCGGCCCGACGACGCTGCCGACGATGCCGATCAGCACCGTGCCCACCGCGCCCGAAGGCTCTCCGCCCGGAATCAGAGACCGGGCCAGAAGTCCCGCCAGGGTGCCGAAACCGATCCAGATCAGCGTGACGTTGACCCACTGTTGCGCAAGCTGCGACAATCCGAGTTCGGCCACGATCCGGGTCCTTTGCGAGCCGGCGGTTCCAGCAGCCCGTTGAAAAAAGCGAGTTCTACCTTCGGCTGCTGACGTCCGGCCGGGCACGGTGGCTCAGCTCAGACGTCAGCAACCAAAGGCGCCACCCCCCTAGCGCTTTTGGTGGCGGCTTGCTCCGCTCCCCGGGGCCCGACGGGTAGCACGCCCGGGTAGCCCCGCACCTCCAGAAACGCTGAGCGAGTCTTCATCGTTGGCGACCGGGACAAGCCTAGCGGAGTTGCTCTTCCTGGCGAGCCGTTTTCATGGCGGCCGCCTCCCGGGCCAACTTGAACTCGGGCCCCGGCGGGAAGTATTGGACGTCGTCCTGCATGTAGTAGGGACTGGGCAGGGTCTGGCCCCCAACGTCCACCTGGCAGCCGGTCGACCCCAGGGCGGCCAACAACCCCAGGCCGGCCAACACCAATCGCAACGGGCGCCGTCGCTTGTTCGAGCCGCTCATCGGCTGTCTCCCTCGTCTTCGCGCAAATTCTGTCTCTTGCGCCTGTCGTCCACCCGGGTCGCCGGGAGGCAAGAACACCGCAGCCAGCATAATCGTTAGGACCGTTATCGTCCGTCCGAGCGGGGCAACTTTAGCGTTTGGGCCGACCTCCCCGCGGAATTGGGGTGGTTGCCGCGCCGAGCGTGGGTTGGGTCGGCCCCAAACCCAACGTGGATCAACAACTCCCCCACCCCCGAAGGTAGAAATCACCTTTGCGGATGCGTAGTATCCTAGTATCGTGGAGATTGTGCCGGTCGGGGTCGGCCGGAGAGAGACGAGGCACCCCGGGGAAGAGGAGTTGAAGATCATGAGGTCTCTTGACAAAGAAGGCGTCTTCGCTCTCCGCCGGCTCCGCCCATGGGTTGCCGTGGCAGCCCCCGTTGTGGTGGGGTCGATTCTGTTCCTGCCCTGGGCGAGGCGGGCCGACGCGCAAATCGCCGACCGCTCCGTCCCTTCGGTGGCGTACTACGCCTCCTTCTACGACTTCTACGACGGCGAATTCCGAGACGCCCTCGACGAGTTTAGGGACGAGTGGCGAGGGGGCATCAAAACCCCTCAAAGCCGATGGATCGACTCGATCTGCTATCACACGATGATCGGGGAGTGTTACTACCACATGGGCGCCCTGGGCGACGCCTTGGAGCACTATTCGGCCGCGTTGGATCTCTACCTCGCCTTCCCCGACTGGATGATGGGCGTGCAGTTCGAGCCCGCGATTCGGCCGGCCCAGGCGGGCGAGTTGCGCCCGGCCCCTTGGGGCCCGAGCACCCGCCGGCCTCAACCTGGTCATTTCAAGTCGACCACGCTGATCGCCCAGGGGCGGCTCAACAACGATCAGGTGCTGCAACAGGGGGGCGTCGTGCAAATGGCGCAGCTCTTCCCCATTGGAGCCCAGGAGATCGTTCGATGCACCACGTTGGCCATCCGGCGGCGGACCGAACTGTTGGGGCCGCTCTCGCAATACGATCCGCTTTTCGCAAGGCTGGTCACCACGTTGTCGCTCAATCCGGGATTTCCCAACCATTGGTCGCAGGCGTGGGTCGACGTCCAGTACGGCCTCGCCCTGGTCGCCACCGGACGGGTGGCCGACGCGATTCGCCTTCTGGACCGGTCGATCGTGGCCGCCGGGCAGTTCGACCACCCTCTGACTTCCACCGCCCTGTTGGAGTTGGGACGGCTCGCGCTGTTGCGGGGTGACTACCAGGCCGCCTCGACGTTCCTTCACGAAGCCACGCTCGCGGCCGTCCAATTCCCCGATGTCGGCGTGCTCGAAGACGCCTTCCGCTACGGGGCACTGACACACCTGCTCGACAACCGCCAGGGTCTCTTCCCGCCGCTCGAGACGGCCTCCCGATGGGCCAAGGTGCAGAACCTTCGCCGGTTGCGGGTCTCGCTGCTGCTCAGCACCGCGGAGAACCTGGCCGTGCTGGGCCAAACCGCCGACGCGGCCATGATGCTCGAAGAGGCCGGCTCGCCCATCGGCCGCCGCCCCATGCGGGCCGGCCGGGTGGGGGCCAGGCTGAACTATCTCACGGCGACCGTGCTCTTCCAAGAGCGGAAGATCCCCGCCGGCCACGAGGCTCTAAACGCCGCGATGAACTACATGCTGCACGGCTCGCACTGGCTCTACCAGATCCAACATCTCGACAACCTCTTCACCGGCGGCCAAATCACCACCCGGGGGCCGCTCACCCCACGCATCGCCATGGAGCTTTACGCCTCGCTTCTCGGCGACCCGCAACCGGGCGACTGGGCCCTCCGGCCGATGGAGTCGTTGTCCCTGCTGCGCACGCCGCATCCCGTATCGATGGAGCACTGGTTCCTGGTCGCCCTGGAACGGAAGGATCACGAGGCCGCGCTGGAGATCACCGATCGGGCTCGGCGGCATCGTTTTTTCAGTTCGCTCTCCTACGGCGGGCGGCTCCAGTCGCTGCGGTGGATCCTGGAGGCGCCCGAGGAAGTGCTCGGCCAAGAGGCCCGGCTCAATCGCCAGGACCTGCTGGCCGCGTACCCGGCCTACGCGCGGCTCTCGCAGGAAGCGAGCCAGCTTCGCGCCGCGCTGGACGCCGTGCCCCTGGTACCCGACGATCCCGATGCCTTCCGCCAGTTCGAGACGCAGTTGGGCGCGCTCGACGCGCTCAGCCTCAGCCAGGAGGCGATCTTGCGGGAGATGGCCGTCCGCCGCGAGGCGGCCGCCATGGTGTTTCCCCCCGTGCGGTCGACCAAGGAGGTCCAGGCAGCGCTACCCGAGGGGAACGTCTTGTTGGCGTTCTTCGCGGTCGGCGGCGACCTCTATGGTTTCCTGATGAACGGGGAGCAGTACCACTATTGGCGAGTGCCAAGCACACCCGTTCTGGCCAAGCGGATCGCCGGGATGCTCCGCAGCATGGGGCACTTCGAGCAAAACCGCGAGCTGAGCCTGAAGGACCTGGCCGACTCCCAATGGAAAGAGGCCGCCCGCGACGTGTTGAGCAGCATCCTCGAAGGCTCCAGGGCCGACTTCACGGCCAGCTTCCCGGAGCTGGTGATCGTGCCCGACGGCCTCCTTTGGTACGTCCCTTTTGAATCGCTTTTGGTCGACGTGGATGGGCAGCTCCGTCCGCTGATATCCAGATTCCGCATCCGGTACGCCCCGACCGTCGCGCTGGCCGTTCCAGACGGACGCGGGCGCAGTCCGGCGACCAAAACGGCGGTGGTCGTGGGGCGCCTTCATCCCCGCGACGAAGACACGGTGGCCTCGGCCGCGTTCGACGACCTGGCCCGGGTGGTGCCGCGTTGCACGGCGCTTCGGAAAGCGCCGCTTCCGGGGCCGTCGGCCGTTTACGGGTCGTTGATGGACCAGTTGATCGTCCTGGACGACGTCAACCCGGAAGACCGCGGCCCCTATGCCTGGGCTCCGGTTCCCATCGACGGAAACAAGCCGGGCAACTTGCTCAGCGACTGGCTCGCCTTGCCCTGGCAGGGGCCCGGCACGGTCATTTTGCCCGGGTACCACACGGCTGCCGAAAGCTCACTGAAAGGGGTCGGCAAGGTGGCCCCCGGTGCGGAGGTGTTTCTGGCCGTGTGCGGGCTGATGTCGAGCGGGGCCCGGACGATTCTGATCAGCCGTTGGCGATCGGGCGGGCAGAGCAGTTTCGACATCGTTCGCGAATTCGCCCAGGAGTTGCCGCACACCACGCCCGCCGATGCCTGGCAGCGGGCCGTGCTGGTGGTGACCGATTCGCAGTTGAACCTTGAGGCCGAACCCCGGATCAAGCGCGCGGCCGGGGCCGACCCGCCCAAGGCGACCCATCCGTTCTTCTGGGCCGGCCCCATGCTGGTCGATTCGGGCGTCCTGCCGGAACAGCCGGAAGCGAGACCGGACGTGGAGCCCAAGAAACCCTGAGAAGACCTTCTCGACGTGTGGTATTCGCCGGCCGGTCCGGTGATAATACACGGTGCGACGGCCTCTTCTCCAAAGAAAGCCCCTCGCGTACCTCATGCCCCAGACAACGAAGACGGAGCGCTACCCATGTCGCCTCAAGTTCGATTCGCGGTTCTACCTCTTCTCCTGATCGGCGCGTTGCCGGGCGCTCTTACCCAAAATGTCCTGGCGGAAAACGAAGGGCTCGACGACCTGGACCGGGCGACCGAGGCGAAGCTCACCTCCAGCACGCTCAGCGATTTGGGCGAGGTAATCCGGCTCTGTGAAAGCGCCCTGGAAAAAGGGCTGGACGAGGAAAACGCCCTCTTCGGCAGGCAACTGCTCGCCTCCACGCGGATCCAACGCGGCGCGACGATCGCCGACACGATCCTTATGGGCGGACAGATCGATCCCATGTGGCCCCGCTATCGTCAGGCGGCGCTGGAGGACCTGGAAAAGGGCGTCGAGCTCGACCCCCAGCAGCCCCAGGCGCTCTATCGCATCGCGCAACTGAACGTCTTTCCCGGCGGCGATGCCGACCGCGCCCGCAAAGCCCTCGACCAGGCCGTCGAGCAAAGCGCCGAGGAGCCGGCGTTTCGCGCCAAGGTGCTGACGCTCCGAGCCGGCTTGCGGGTAGACCCGGGCGAAAAGCTGGCCGATCTCGACGAGGCCGTCCGCACCAACCCCCGCGACGTGGCGGCCATTCGTGTTCGTGGATTGGTCCACGGCGAACGGGAGGAGAACGAGAAGGCCCTGGCCGACTTCGACCAGGCCCTCCAACTCGAGCCGGACCATGCCCCCACGATCGAGGAAAGGGCGAAAGTGCTCATCGAGATGAAGCGGTACGACGAAGCGATGGCCGGCCTCGACGAAGCCCAAAAGCTCGCGCCCAAGTCGGCCGGGCCGCTGATCCACAAGGCACGCATCCTCGGCATCCAGGAGAAGTTCGCCGAAGCGCTCTCAGTGCTCAACCAGGCCTACACCCTCCAGCCCGCCAACCCGGCCGTGCTCCTGCTTCGGGCCAGCATGTACCAGGAGCTGGAGGACGAGGAGAAGGCCCTGGCCGACGTCGATCAGGTGCTCAAGCTGCACCCGGGGCTTCCGATGGCAATGCGGTTTCGGGCGATGCTCCTGGCCCGCTCCGGCAAATTCGATCTGGCCACCACCCAACTGGAAGAGCTTCAGAAGGCGCAGCCCGACGACCCGGAAATCGAGCTTCAACTGGCGCTCTTCTACAATGCCGAAGGGCAGCCGCGCAAAGCGATCGAAAAATTCTCGGCCGTGCTGGCCGAACAGCCGGAAAACGCGATGGCCCTGCGAGGCCGGGCCGACGCACTGTTGGGCATCGGCAAGCAGGCCGAAGCGATCACCGACTACGAAAAGGCCCTCGCGATCCAGCCCGACGACTCCGGCGTGCTCAACAACCTCGCCTGGGTGCTGGCCACCTCGCCCGACGAAAAGCTGCGCAACGGCGCCCGCTCCATCGAGCTGGGCACCCAGGCCTGCGAGCTGACCGAGTACAAAGCGGCGCACATCCTCAGCACGTTGGCCGCCGGGTACGCCGAGACCGGCGATTTCGAGACTGCCATCAAGTGGTCCCAAAAGGCCGTCGAGCTGGGAGGCGAAGAGCAACTCGAGCCCCTCACCAAGGAGCTGGAAAGCTACCGGGCGGAGAAGCCGGTCCGCGAGCTTCTCACCGAGCCGGAGCCCGAGGAGCCGGCCCAACCGGACGATTCCCCGGAACCCGCTCCCGAAGCACCCAAGCCGGAGTCGTCTTAGCCCTCCGCGTTCGGTCTGGTTCTCAAGCTATCGAGCTTGCGAACAAGTGGAACGGCGGGAAGGAATTGGCAAACAGGCCTCCGCCTTCTTCGATGCCCGGGCAACGGGCGGTCACTGCCGGGCGTCCAAGGTTTCCTGGAGAATGCCCAACAGTTCGGTCGCCGACCTGACGCTTCGGGAGGCGAGCCGGCTGCGGTGCTTCTTCTGGAGATCGAAGTTGTAGATCATCAGGTATTCGTGATACAGGCCGGCGGCGGCCACAATCTCGCCGTTGGGGTTCAGCAGATAACTGTCGCCGTAGCCGTAGCCTTCGTATCCCATGCCTTCCAGCGTGTTGCCGGGCACCACGTTGTTGGCGCGGAGGAAGTAAACGCCGTTCTCGACCGCCCGGGCGACGTGGTCGTTACGCACCATCTGGTAGTGCTTGACCGGCCAGGAGACGAAGTTGAAGTGCGGGGCGAAGATCAGCTCGGCCCCTTTCAGGGCGAGAATCCTGGCCGGCTCGATGTATCCTCCGTCGGCACAAATAATCACGCCGAATTTCAGCCCCTTCTTTTCAAACACGGGAAACTCCCTCCCCGGCACGAAATAGCCGTGAATGGGCATCGCCTTGCTGTACCGGCCGAGGACCTTGCCCTTCTCGATCACCGCGACCGTGTTGTACAGGTCGTCGCCCCGAAGCTCGTTGAACCCAACCATGAAGAGCGTCTCGAACCGGGCCGTCTTTTCCAGGACCCGCTTGATCTCGGGCGAGTCGATCGAAAAGGCGTTGGCCCGGGCTTCTTCTTCGCCTTGGAAATAGCCGGTGAGAAAGGACTCGGGAAAGGAGACGACGTCGAGCTTCGCCTCGGAGGCCAGCTCGAGTCCCTTGACCACGGTGTTTAGGTTGGCCTCGAGATTGCCCTGGTTGCAGATGCACTGATAGTGCCCGATCCGCACGTACCGCGGGGCCGGCGCGGCGTCGCTCGAAGCGGTGCTATCGCCCTCCCCAAGGGCCGAGAACGGCACTGTGACGGCGATCAGCGTGAACGAGCCCCACGCCGCCACGCCCCATTTCCGCCTGCTAGCGTGAATCATTACCACCTCCTGCATCATCCGGACTCGTAACGTTTTCATGCTACCATCAGCGGAGTCGGGTGCAAACAGGCGGCCCGATTTTTCGCGGTCGCGTCCGGGGTGGACATTTCCCTTCCGAGAGGATAAGCTTGGCGTTGGGTTCGGTTTACGTCGCGGGGTGAGACCGCCCGACGGATGCCTGCGCCCACGCAAGTGGAACACGGACGAACAAGATCAAGTTCGCGAATTGGGGAATGAGCCATGAACCGTAGATGCCTCCTCGGATCGATCTTGACCATCGCTTGCTGTTTGGCGATGGCCACGCCGGCTTTCTGCGAAACGAAGACCGTAACGGTCAAAGTCAGCGTCGACAGCCAAGCGCCCGGCTACGAGGGCTTCCGCGCCATAGACGGCGACCCGAACACCATGTGGCACACCGAATTCGGGTTCCTCGAGCCGACCCACCCCCACGAGATCGTCCTCGACCTGGGCGCAAGCTACGAGATTTCGGGCTTCGGCTACCTGCCGCGCCCCGGCGCCGAAAACGGCACGATCAAGGACTTCGAGTGTTACATAAGTGAGAACGACAAGCAGTTCGGCGAGCCGGTCCTCAAGGGCACGATCGAAAAGCGCGACGGCGAAACCGTGATCGAGTTTCCCACGAAGGCGAAGGGCCGGTACGTGCGGCTCCGCGGGCTTTCCGAGGTTGCGGGCCGGCCGTGGACCTCGATCGCCGAGCTGCGGCTCCTCTCGGAAGACGTTACGTTCCGCGCCAACAGCTCATCGAGCTTCGGACTGTTGCGTGCCGACGGCGAGCCGATGGACGAGTTGGACGTCCAATTCGTCGCCCTGAAATACGACCTCAGAAACACGGCCCATTTCGCCAAGGTGGCCCCCCAGGCTTTCCGTCCGGAAGCCCTGATTTTTGAAAGAGACGAGTCGGACCGCGACCCGGTCGACGTTGTGCTCCGCCGCACGGCGGCGCTTTTGGCCGATTTGAAAGAGATGCCCGGCGCGCCGGATCTCGGCCCGCTGGAAACCGAGCTTCAAGCGCTTGAAAAGGCCAGTGTCGAGATTGAAGTCGCCAACGCCGAGGCCCGGCTGGAGCTTTTTCGGGAAGTCTGCCGGGTGCGCCGCAAGATTGCCTTTTCCAATCCGCTCTTGGACTTTGACAAGATCCTCTTCATCACGCGCCACCGGCCCGGCTTCAACCACATGTGCGACCAGTACTACGGGATCAACGCCAAGCCGGGCGGGGGGTTATACGTCCTTTCCGATCCGTTCGGCCCCGAGCCGCAGGTCCGCAACGTGCTGGCCGAGTCGGTGGTCGAGCGGGGCCGGCTCACCGGCGGAAAG
>JBDRTC010000313.1:0-7249 GCA_043824335.1 Planctomycetota bacterium
GGAGGTGCGGTCCCAAGCAGAGCTTGGGACCGAGGTTGTGCGAGCCTGCTGCAACCGCGGTTACAGATGGCCGAGGTGTTTCAGGGTCCTTACTGCTGGGCGGGCGCCCGCTGTCGCTGGTGGGAAACCTGCCGGACCGTCGCGGCCTTGGCCGGCGTCGGACCGACCGCTCGATCCGTGACCGACACGATTTTCGGGGCGTACTTGGACGACGGATCGCGAATCGCGTACCCCTCGCCCGCCTTAGCCGCCCTGGGCCGGACATCGCGATTCACGTTGCGAGCATACCCGGCCGGGCCGTAACCGCTCCCACACTGCTGGCACCCCGAGCTTTGGCGATGACCTCCGCCATCATACCCGCCGGTGTAGTTTCCGCACCGGTCGCACGGGTCGCGGCAGTCGGGCGGCTCGCTGTGGAAGTCGCTCCAGTAGAATTCGCCGCAACCGGAATCAGGGTACCCGCACGTGAAAATACCGAACAGCCAGGAGAGCGGCCCCCAGGGATGGCCACTCGAACCGTAGCCGTGTCCGCCGCATTCGCCGCACGGATCGCCGCACGGATCACCGCACGGATCACCGCACGGATCGCCACACACGTCGCCGCACGAGTCGCAGGTCGGGCCGCACTCCGGGCCGCACGGCTCGTCGCACACCGGGCCACATGCCGGGCCAAACGGAGCCTCGCCGCAGTGCGTTGGATCGCAAATGGCGATGTGGCTTCCAAAAGGTTGACAAGGTCCCGAGTACCACCCGCAGCAACCGCTCGCGGCGGCGGCCACGCCCAAGACCAGGCAGACCAATAGCGCACGTTTCATCATTTCACTAACCTCTTTCCCTCTTCCTGTAGAGCACACCGGGCGCAACGCGGCCCGGTCCGGCTCCGCGGGAGACTGCTGGAGACGTGGAGTTGGACCGGCTTTTCACCAAGGCTTATCGGCCATATAACCGGGAGAATCGAGAAAATCGTTAGAATTGGAAGGGCGGGCTCGGCTTCCGTATTCTTTGCAGATCGCTCCGGTTGACACCGCCGGCCAACGCGCGCCTCAACGCCCGGCTATAGAAAAGGGCGCCCGAACGGTCTAGAATACGGGGGAGCCGTATCCCCGGCGATTCTTTTGGGGGGAGGCGTTTTTCTTGGATCTTCCAGTCTTCGGAGGGTGACTCGTGTCGCAGAAGTTAGAGCTGTCGAGAGTGGAGGTGGCGGTCGAGGCCGTCGCTCGCGGTGAAATCATCATCGTGATGGACGACGAATATCGGGAGAACGAGGGCGATTTCATCTGCGCCGCTGAGAAGGTCACCCCCCAGGTCGTGAATTTCATGATAACCCACGGGAGGGGGTTGCCCTGCGCGCCGGTCCTGCCCGAAGTGTGCCATCGACTCGACCTGCCCCCGATGGTCGACACGAACACGGCCCCCCTGGGGACCAACTTCACCGTCCCGGTTGACCATCGCGATTGCCGCACGGGGATCACGGCCCAGGAACGGGCGTTGACGGTTCGGGCGATCGTTGATCCCGAGAGCAAGCCGTCTGATTTTGTCCGCCCCGGGCACATTTATCCCTTGGAGGCCAAGGAGGGGGGGGTGCTGCGTCGGGCCGGCCACACCGAGGCCGCCGTCGACCTGGCCCGAATGGCCGGACTCCAGCCCGCCGGACTCCTCTGCGAGATCCTCGGCGAAAACGGTGATCGGGCCACTCGCCAGGAACTGATGGAACTCGCCCGGCGCTTCAAGCTGGAGATCATCACCATCGAGGACTTGATCCGCTACCGCCGCCGCAGCGAGAAACTCGTTTTCCGGCAGGCCGAGGCGAACCTTCCCACGCGGTACGGGCGGTGCCGGGTGGTCGTGTTCGGTGTACACTACGAAAGTCAGGAGCCGGTCGCCATCGTTTTGGGAAGGCCGGACCAGCTCGCCGCGCCCTTGGTCCGGCTCCACTCCTCCTGCTTCACCGGCGATCTGTTGGCCTCGCTCCGGTGCGACTGCGGCGACCAGCTCCGCCTGGCGATGGACATGATCGGGCAGGAAGGGGCCGGCGTGCTCGTCTATCTCCCCCAGGAAGGACGGGGCATCGGGCTGGTGGAAAAGGTCAAGGCCTACTGCCTCCAGGACCAGGGCATGGACACCGTGGAGGCCAACCTCGCCCTGGGCCACCAGGTCGACAGCCGCGACTACGGCGTGGGCATCCAGGTGCTCAAGGACCTCGGCCTCTCGAAGGTCCGCCTGCTGACGAACAATCCCAAGAAGACCGACGCCTTCATCTACGGCGGATTCGACCTGGAAGTCGTCGACCAGGTCCCCATTCTCGGCCCGATCCACGAGGAAAACGCCGGCTACCTCGCCTGCAAGCGCGACAAGCTGGGCCACAACCTGCCGGACGATCTCTGAGCTGCGGAGAGATTGCCGTCTCACGACGTGACGTATTTCTCCGGGATGATTTTCGACGACATCACGCCGATGGAGAAATAGATCTGCATCAGGTCGTCGACGGTCATGTCCACGCAGTGGACCGTTTTGACCGGGGCGAAGAGGATGCCTCCGGACATCGGCACGGGCGAGGTGGGGATGTAGACGATCTGATAGTCCTGGCCGGCAAAATGGTAGACGCGCTCGGAGACCAGCAGGCCGAGGAACCCGGCGCCTCCCTCTCCGCCAAAGGCACAATAGACGACGCTCATGCCCTTCATCTCTTCCTGGCCGTCCTGCTTGAGCATGCCGACCACCTGGGCCACCGGCTTGTAGAGGATGTTGATGATTGGGATCCGCTCTAGCGCGGCGTCGAATGTTTTCGCCACCGTGTTCTTGCCGATTGATTTGACGAGCACGCCCAGGAGCCAGATGGCGGTCAGCACGATGACCCAACCGGCAACCAATGCCAGGGTCTCGCTGGTCTCGAACTTCAGTCCCCCCACTTTTTTCAGGGCCTCTCCAACGAACGTGCCTGAGCCGAACCATCCGGCCAGCGTGCCGCCTACCCAACTCATCAGGCCGATCGTGATGGCGATCGGCAGCACGACAAAGAGGCCGGCCAGAAAGGTGGAGACGATGCCCGTTTTCCAGAGCCATTCCAGGGCCTTTTTCATAGAAGTCCTCCCTTGTCCAGATGTTGTGCCGTTAGTGCTCCGGTTTGAGGAAGCACCCTAAGATAGGCTCGCTTGTCACTGCCAGGGTGGCATGCCCTCGCGAAGCGTGGGCATGTGGGGCGGAAACATGGCGACGCAAGCGACGCCATGCCACCCGAAAACAGGATTTTCCAACAAACCCTAATAGTCTAATCGTCTAACAGTCTGATTCCCTGAATCCTCTATGCCGCGGCTCCGCGGCGCTATGGAAATCCGCGGGAATACTTGGGAGTCTCCTTGTACTTGACGAACTCGACGACCGCGCCGTCGGCCGTTTGGTAGAAGCCGGCCAGGCGGGGGCCGGCGTCGAAGGGGGCCAGGAGCACCTTCAAGCCTCGGGCGGCCGCCTCGATGTCGTCGACCCGGTACGCCACGTGGGGCATTTCCCGCACCGGGCCGGTCACGGGGCTGTCGGGCTCGAAACGGAGCCACTCGACGCGGTAGGGGTGCTTCGTGAAATCGGTCACCCAAACCCGGGTGGCCGGCACGAAGCGTTCGCCCGGCTGTTTTTTGGTGGTCACGATGCCAAGATGCTCGAACTGCAAGTTCACGTTCAAAAGTTCCCGTCGCGCACCTGGAACTTCGTCGGCTTGCCGAAGATGGGCCCACCCCGCAACTGCCAGTCGGCAACCCAGCGGATCATCCGATCGGGCGTCACGCGGGGATGGCCGAGAAGCTCGTGCCCACGTTGGCCGTTGCTCAACAGTGCGTCGGGGGCTTCGGTGCCGGTGAACGTCACGGGCTTGTCGAGCAATTGGCCGAACTGTTCGGCCACCTCGCGGACGCTCAACGTGTCGGGGCCGGCCACGTTGACGACCGTCGGGGGCGTGGCCGCGTGCTCCAGCGCGCGGAGCACCATCGCGTTGGCGTCGCCCTGCCAGATGGCGTTGAAGTGGCCCATGGTCACGTCGATCGGTTCGCCGGCGCGGACTTTATGAGCGATGTCGGTCAGCACGCCGTAGCGCAGCTCGTTGGCGTAGTTCAAGCGGACCAGGGTCACGGGGATATCGAGCGTGCGGCTGAAGTAGCCGACCATGCGTTCGCGGCCCAGGCAACTCATGGCGTATTCGCCGATGGGCCCCGTTGGGTCCTCCTCTTTCGCCCCGCCGCTGTCGACGGGCACCATCCGGTAGACGTTTCCGGTGGAGTACGCGACGATCCGGCTCCGCCAGAAACGCTCGCAGACCAGCCCGGCCAGGTGCGTGTTCATCGCCCAGGTCGTCTCTTGCCGGCCGCTGGAGCCGAACTTCATCGCCGCCATGTAGAGCACGTTGGGCACCTCGGGGAGTCCGTCGAGGTCCCTTCGCACCAAAAGGTCGGCGCAGATCAGCTCGATGTCTTGCGACTCAAATCGCTTCCGCATCTTCGGCGGGATGAGCTTGTCGACGGCGATCACGCGCCGCGAGAGGCCGGCGGCTTCGATCGCGCGTCGCGCCATGTGGGTGAGCGTGGGGCCGATCTTGCCGCAAGCGCCCAGCACGAGCAGATCGCCGTCCAGGCGCTTTATCATCTCGATCACCTCGGGCGTGGGCCGGCTGAGCAACTCCTCGAGCTGGTCGACGTCCTCGATCGACTGCAACTTCGCCAAATCGTTCTCCGACTCGCTCATCAGCATCCTCCACCAGTGTATTCGTCATTCGTCATTCATCACTCAACTCAAACCCCATCCGCCGAAGCGACCAGCGGATCTCCGGCTCGCAAAGCAGCCGCCGGAAGGCAACCACCGCGGGCCGGTCGGCCCGGGCGACAGGGACCACAAAGTCGTAGCGCTCGTGCTCCAGCGGCAAAAAACCCAATCCGGCGTGCCGGGCCACCCACTCGATGGCCAGGCCCCAGTCGGCCCGCCCCTGCGAAACGGCGGCCGCCACCGCGTGATGGCTCTTGGCCTGCACGGGGTAGCCGGTCGGCTCAACTCCGTCGAGCAACCGGTCGATGAGGATTCGCGTGCCGCTCCCCCGGTTGCGGTTGACCATCACACATTCCGGATCGCTCCTGACCGCGGCGATCGCGTCGGCGGCCGTGCGGCCCTCGAACCGCTCGTCGTGGGGGCGATACACAACCCCTTGGAGCCGTCCGTAGCCTTCCACCAACTCCAACTCGGGCGTCAGGTAGGGCGCATTGTACTGGCCGCTCTGGGGGTCCAACAAGTGCATGCCGGCCAGGTCGCACTCATTCCGCTTGGCCGCTTCCAGTCCGGCGGTGGAGCCGACGGCCATGAACTTCGTGCGAAACCCCCGCCCTTGGAGGCGGCCCAAGAGGAAATCGAGGCCCACGCAGTGGCTGCCGATCACCATCAGATCGGCCACCGCCAGCTCGCTCCCCAAGAGTTGCACGGAAACGGTCGAGCCGGCCTCGACGATCTCTTCGTGGCGTCCGACGGTCACGAAGCCGTCGGCCCGACTGAACGTGGTCACGGAGCCGGAACCCTTGCCCATCGGGTAGGCCGCCAGCTGGCCCTGGGCCTCGACGAGCCCGACGAGCAGGTACTCGGTGCGTCCGATTTCCGAGTTGACCTTCACCGCCATTCGGGCGGAGACGCTGGATCGCTCGGTGGCGGGCCGGCCGCCCAGGGCACGGATCACCGGCGCGACAAACTCGTGGAAGGTGAAGATCGCCGAGGTGGGAAAGCCCGGCAAAATCACCACCGGCTTGCCCTGGTGCCCGGCCAGGCAAATCGGCTTTCCCGGCTTCAGCGCCACGCCGTGGGCGACGATCCCCGGCTCCGAAAGCTCGCTCACCACGTGGTACGACAGGTCGCCCTCCCCCTTGCTCGTTCCGCCGGAGAGCAACACAACATCGGCCTGCCGGAGCGCCTCGTGGAGCCGGCGGCGGAGCTGGTCGAGGTTGTCGTGGACGATGCCCATCGAAATCGGCGTGGCTTTCAGCTCGCGAACGGCGTCGGCCAGGATTCGGGCGTTCGAGTCGTAGACCAGCCCGGGGCGCATCGGTTGGCCGGGCGGGATGATCTCGTCGCCCGTCGAAAGGATCGCCACGCGCGGACGCCTGAACACCGTCACCCGATCCACGCCAACGGCGGCCAGCACGCCGGTCTCCCGGCTGGTGAGGATCTCGCCGGTGCGGAGCACCGTTTCGCCGGCCGTGACGTCGGTCCCGGTAAACGCCACGCCGAAGCCGGGCGTGACGGCCCGCCGGACGATCAATTCCCCACCTTCGGTCTCCGTGTGCTCGACCATCACCACGGCGTCTGCTCCCCGGGGCAGCATCCCCCCGGTGGCGATCAGGGTGGCCGTGCCGGAGGTGACTTCCTCCTTCGGCACGACTCCGGTGGCCAGCACTTCCCGGAGAAGTCTCAGCGGGCGAGGGTCTTCCTCCCGGGCCCCGTAGGTGTCGGCCGCGCGCACGGCATAGCCGTCGTAGTTCGAGCGGTCGAACGAGGGGACGTCCACCTGGGCCACCACGTCCTCGGCGAGCACCCGGCCCAGGGCGTCGTCCAGGGGCACCTCTTCGGCCCCCAACGGGCGGCACTCGATCGCGCCGAGGAACCGCCGCTCGGCTTCGTCGCGGTCGATGACTTCGAGAAACTGTTCTTGGGACATGTGCGGTGAGACGTGCGGTGCAAAGCCGCAAGCGGCTTGGGGTTTGTCTTGGTCGCGTCAGACTTAATCATACAAAAACACGGTCACGTCGGCACCCGGCGGGTAGCCTTCGCTATCGGGGGGGACGACGACGAAACCGTCGGCCCGGGTGGTGGAGGAGAGGACCGATGCCCCGCCGATCGCCAGCGGGTCGACGCAACCCTCGACCAGCCGCACCCGCATGTAGTCGAGCCGGCCAACCGTGGAGACGATCTTTCGCCGGAGCGGGGCCGCGATCCGGCGATAGGGCCAATCGACGGAGCGGCCGCCCAGGGCCCGGATCGCCCGGCCCGCAAAAAAATCGTACCCACAAAGGCACGACACCGGGTTGCCCGGCAGGAGAAACACCAGGCGGCCGTCCAAGAGGCCCATGCCGGTGGGGCTGCTCGGACGCATGGCGATGCCATGGATCGGCAGCCGGCCGTGCTCTATCACTAGCGCGGGGGCGTGGTCTTCCTGGCCGACGCTCGATCCGCCGGAGACCAGCACCACGTCGGCCTCCGACCGCATTGCATCGAGGATCGCCGCGGGCTC
>JBDRTC010000314.1:0-5376 GCA_043824335.1 Planctomycetota bacterium
TCGAGGACGAGACGTTCAAGCCGGGCCGTGCGATCGTGCTCGGCTGCGGCTCGGGTACCAACCCCATCTATCTGGCGAGCAAGGGGTTCGAGGTCACCGGCGTCGCCGTCTCGCCCCCGGCACTGGCCATCGCGGCCCAGAAGGCCCGTAAGGCGGACGTCGAGGTCGACTGGATACTGGCCGACGCAGTGGCGCTGCCGAAGCTTCAATCGTACGATCTGATCTTCGACCGCGGCTGTTACCATCACATTTGCCAGTACGATTCACCCGGCTACGTGGAAACGCTCCGCCGACTCTCCCACGTCGGCACCCGGGCGATGATTCTCGCTGGCAGCCCCGCCGACGGGAACCGCGGCGGCCCACCCCGGATCAAGGAGGAGACCATCCGCAAGGACTTCTCTACGCTTTTCGGCTTCGAGTGGTTGCGGGACATCCACTTCGACTCGCGCAATCCCGACGCCAAGGGCCCCTCAGCCTGGTCGATCCACTTGCGCCGAAAAGGCGAGTAGCCGGCGCCCTCGACAGCCCGGACGTGAAGCAGCAAATCCACCGGCTCAGGCAGCTTGTCCGAGAGACGAGAGAAGCAGCCGAACGGAGATCGAAGAGAGCCTCCCAACGCAGCCGAACAAATCCCATCGACGGTCTGTTCCGCATCTCACCTCGTAGCGACAGATGATCTGCTAAGAGTCCGCATGCACGTCAGGTCCGACCTCCAGCCTTCTGCTGAGCCTTGGACCGCCGAATGGCACGATCCTTCGCCCGCCGCTTCACATCGGAGGGTTTCTCATACCGCTCCCGACGCCGCATCTCGCGCTTCAGCCCCGAACGCTCCACAATCTTCCGAAACCGACGCACTGCTTCCTGAACCGACTCCCCTATCCGCAACACGATCTTAACCACAATCTTTCTCCTGGGACCCCACCATGCGACCGAAGATGACGACTGATTCCCCCTGCCAATAGCAACCCCCACTATACCATCAACGACGGAGAAGTCGAGGGCCTCGTCAAGTATTTCATTGCTCCCCGCTACTGTAATCCGTCCGACGACAACGTCTCTTCATAAGCCCGTTTTGCCCATCCGGCAAGACGCCACGTCCGCTCCGGGGAGGCTCCCACAAACTCGCACTTGAAGAACCACCAGGGCACAGCGCCGCTGCCCGTGCAAAGGAGGCAGTCGGCCCGCCAGATTCTCAGTGTTGAGTGTCGCGGACTTCAAGGACCGTTTCCCGAGATCACCTGCCCGAAGCGGTGCGGTGCATCACGTAGCTGGGACGTTTCGGGCCCGACCCGGTCGACTCCGCACGGTCGTCGGGGGCGTTCTCAGACACCTCGGCCAGTAGCTCCAGCAAGGTCGACGTAATCTTCCTCGACGCCTCGACCTCCAGGTAGCTGCTCGTCGCCCGCCAGGTCTCGTAGCCGCCCAGCGCGTGCTGCTCCGGCGACGGCAGGTAGCCGTTGTAGCCGTTGGCCAGTTGGATCGTGAAGGAGGGCTGGAGCGGGCTGCGGCGCTTGATCTCCAGCCCGATCTCCGCAAACACCTCGCAAGGGATCGTGACCATGCCCAGGCGGCCAATCCGCAACGCTTGGAGCTTGATCTTGACCGTATCGGGAAACTCACTCACACGCACACTGGACTGGGCATAGTATCGGGCCAGGCCGGGGAGGCCCTTGTCGTCGGACTCGGCGACGATCGCCCGGGCGCGGGCGAGTTCCTCCGCATTGGGCTTGCGCACCCCCACGGAGATTTCGCGCTCGGCCATCGCCAGCGTGATCTGCTCCCGGTGCTCGATCCCCTGGTAGGCCTGCTCGGCCGCCTCCGCCACGCGGCCGGCCACCGCCCGGATCTGCGAGAACGGCTCGCCCCGCTTGCGTGGCTGCCGGAAATTGATGTTGTTGATGTCGCCGCTGGTGCCGTTGGTGAGGACGCCGACGAACTCGCTACCTGGTGCCAGGCGCTCGTGGATCAGTCGGGCGAACTCGCCGAAGTAGTCGGCCGAGACCTGTCCAGACGGTATGCCGCCCACGTAGTGCAGCGAGTATTTCGCCAGGAGTGCGAGTGGCTTCCCGGCGGCCGTTTGCACGGAGAGGACGGAGACGTCCGGATCGGTCGGCCCGGCAGGGCGGATCAGGTCCGCGCTGGCCCCCGGCGGGTTCGTGCGGACTTTGTCCACCTTACCGAATGGATTGGGCGGAATGGCGCCTTCCTTCATGAACCAGCGGCGGTTGAACACTTCCTCCGGCACGGAAACCACCGACCAACCGATCCTCGCCGGCTCCAGCCGTGAAGCGGCCCCCGCGATGGCTTCCGCGATCCCCGCCACCAGCAGCTTCGTGTACTGAGAGTCGACCGGGATGTCGCTGAGCACGACGACCGCAGGCGCCGTATGCGTGTGGGTGGCTGCGATCAGGATTCGCTCGGTCGGGATCCCCGTCTGCTCATTGGCCAGTTGCTTGGCTTGATCCAGCAACTCACGCGGGATCACGCAGTTGTCGCAGACGGCGATCGCGATGCGCGTCCGGCCGTCATCGAGCAGAATCGCCCGCACCTCCAACGGATCGTGCGCCGAAGTCGCTTGCCGATCACTGAAGCTTCCCAACATGGAGATGGGGAACTCGCGCGGCGTGATGTCGACCACGGCAGCCCCCGCGCGAAACGTCGCCGCCTCCGCGGCACGACCCTGCGCGACCAGCGCCGGACAGCACATCAGGATTAGAACAAACGGGGCTGCGGCTCGTGGCAACATGGCAGTATCCTCCGGCAAAGGTGTCGCAACGGGTAACTATTCGGGTGATCTCGGCAATTCGGTTGGGACGCGGAACGTGCCGGAACTCATCCTGTTTGGACTCACCTGAACACGATTCGGCTCCGCTCCTCGGCGCTTGACGCTTCGCCGCACGGAGCCAGCATGAGGACGAAGACGGGCAAGACAGCCCACCCACTACTTCACGAACCTCAGCGGTATCCAGTCTTCGTAGCGATGAAAATCGACCTCCGTAATCGGCGCGCAAGACGAAAGCTCCACGCCTTCGGGCAGATGGACCGAGTAGTCGTAGCGTGCCAGGTGGAAGGACCACCGGTCGCCAGGGCGAGGCGCCCGGCCTTCGAGGGTCGGCAACCCGGCAAAGGGGATGGCCACCTCCAACTGCCAGTACTTGTCGACGACTTGCGGGTCGTTCAAGGTCCCTTCAATAACCACGGCCGACCTCAGCCCAGGGCAGTTCCATCGGCTCCACCGGTGATGGTCCGGTCCACCCGCTCCCCGCTTGATGTTGAATGCGTCGTAGACCGTGTTCAGTGCGTTGATCTCGAAATTGAAGTAGGGTTCTTGAGCCGGGTCGGTCTTGATGAAGACCTCCAACACGTCCTCGTGACAAGTGGGAGAGTTCCTCTCCGTGAAGTAGCTGTAAATGTCCTGGTCGAAGGCCTTGAAACCGACGTACAAGTGCTCGTCGTCCCAGAGGAGGCGGGCGTCGGTCTTGCTCAGGGGCTCCCCGTGCGTGACCGGGATCATGAACTTCACCGGCGCCGCATCCTGCCACCGGGGATCGCTCAGCGAACCATCGATCTCGATGGCCCGGCTGATGTGGCGGCAACGGTACTCCTTGGGAGACTCCTCCTTCTCCGCTGGATCCAACATGGCAATGCTCGTCCTGTGGTTTGGTGTGGCGGTGGGGCCAGTCCTCTTGAGGCCGTTCTGAGAGAGCTCGGACCTCGTGGAAGATCTCGCATCCTCCTCTGACCCCAACGTAGAACAGCAGCACGTAGACCATGCGATAAAGGCGAAGGCCATCCACGACCCCAGGGAGCGCCGCAGGTCGTGGGGCCGAACATCGACCAGCCCGGCCCGCTCGACTATCCGCTTCCACGCGCTCTTGGGTTCGGCCAGGTGTCCGGTTTTTCCCCAACTCGGGAAAACCCACGGGCTCCCGTTCGTCGCGTTGCGTCTGGATTCCAGAATGACCACGACGCGGGCGGTCAAGGGGACCACGACGGGAACGCCCGGCTTGGTCTTGGGAATCCGCCAAAGCCGGGCGGCGAAGTCTATATCCTCCCATCGCATCGCCAAGACGTTTGATTTTCTGGCCCCCGTGAGAAGCGACACGGCGAAGTAATCCCTCAGCGTCGTGTTGGGTTCCTTCGCCAACGACTGGAGAAAGGCTTTCAACTCGTGCCCATGTAGGAACCGGTCGCGTTTCTCTTCGGGGAACTTCTTGATGCCGGCCGTGGGGTTTGGCCCCTCAAAGCCGATTTCGGACGCCCGGTTGAACATCGCACGGACAAGGGCCAATACCTTGTTGGCGATGTACCGGCCGCGGGTTTCGGCGATTCGCATCTGAAGCCGGACCACGTCGGCCTTGGTGAGCGTGGCGAGTCGCCGGCCGGCCCAGGGTTTCAGGTAGGCGTCGTATTGCCGCTGGTCCGCTTCCCACGTCTGTTTGTTGGGTTTCGCGTGCGATTCCAACCAGTAGCCGAACAAATCGCCCAGCGTGGGCTCCTCGCGTCTCAGTCGCCGTTCGGCTTGTGGGTCCCTGCCGTCAACCACTTCCCCGGAAAGCCGCTCACAAGCCCGCCGGGCCACTTCCACGGTGACCGTGGGAAACTTCCCGAGCAGAACGCGGACGGGCCGGCCATGCAGCTTCCGGTACCAATAGAACGACTTGTTCCCCGTGGGGCTCACCCGAAGCGACAAGCCCGGGGTCTTGGCGTCGCGGTATGTCGCCCGCCCATCGGTCGGTACGGGCAACGCCTCCAGGACGGTCTTGGTGAACGGGAACCGGGTCTTGGTGCTCATGTTCGGTAGCCCCCTCAGTAGCCCCGAGACGAACGCGGGGCGGTCAAAGGTAACGGGGACGCGGTCTTTCGTGCCGGGGACAAGGTCCCTCGGGCTACCCGCGGGGTCAATTTCGGTCAATTTCGGTGGTAGCCCAGAAAAGAGAGCCTAACGCAACCGGCTTTCCCCGTCAATAGTTATGAAACTCAGTAGTGACAAGGTTACCACCAGAAATAAGTAGCTTCTCAAACTGATAAGGACGAGGTCCCAAGTTCGAATCTTGGTGCGCCCACTGGTTCTAATGAATTGGCTGCGGACACGGCTGAGCCGCGCCCGCAGCCAGCTAGGTTGCCTCCAGGAGGGGACGCCCGTACAAGTCGCAAAAGCTCGTAAACGGAGTGCTCTGCCGGTTGAGCTGCAGGACCGTCCCCGGCGGTCCTGGAAGGATTCAAACCCTCAGCCACTCCCTTCATAACGGGATGTTCGTATGCTTGTGCGGTCGGGTACGGGCGAGCCTCCTGGTATATCGTTAGCGCCGCCTGCGGAATCGCAGTAAGGCGATTTGGGTGTGGAAAAAAGGTTCATCCGGGATTTGCGTACGT
>JBDRTC010000315.1:0-3298 GCA_043824335.1 Planctomycetota bacterium
CTCTCCCGACGAACAACTCCATCAGGCCGCACTCGAGGTGTTGCGCGGCTCAAAGAGTCCCGCGTCGGGTCTGCGGCAACACAGTCTCTTGGAAGACATGTACGGGACTGGAACGACGTACGGCGACATGGCTGTGAACCAGCCGCTGTACAATACTGGCCCGCCTCCCCGCATGACGGCCGTGGGACCCATCTGTAGCGGCCAGTTGATTGCATTCACGCCCGCTCGAGCGGCCAAACTGATCGCGCCGCCCGACTTCGAGTACCGAGCGCTGGGAGGTGGTTATAGTTTCGTCGGCCGCGTGCTGACGATGCGCCACGGTGTGGCAGAGGGGAAAAGCACGCGCATCGTGGGATATGACGCCTTGAACGACTGGCTGTTGATCCTCCCGTTTGAAGACGTGGCCACCGCGGACTTTCTGATCGACGTGCAAAACATAAACCCGCTCAAAGAGCGCCGCGAGTACATCATCAACGGCACCCCGTTCAGCGGGACCGGCTTTGGGTACAACTTCCCCCCCACTTGGGATGCCCTACTGGACGCTCCGCTGCCGATCCTGCCAACGGTCCCACCGGACCCACCGGACCCCATATTGCAGATTCCCTCATTTTTGCTGCGTTACGCGTTGCTGCCCAACCGGTTGGGGGACCCTTCCGTCGTAAAGCTTGAGGGGGCGGGCGGCGCCAACGAGGGGTACGACGCGGTCGACTACCAGAACATGCTCCTAGCGATGGTGCTGCCCAGCGAAGACGATGACGGCGATGGAATTCTGGATCCGGATGAAGACCTCGACGGCGACGGGATCCTGGACCCGGGTGAAGACCTCAACGGCAACGGATTCTTAGACCCGGGTGAAGACGACAACGGCGATGGACGCCTGGACCTGGATAGGGTGCCGATCCCCTCATTGCACCGCCCGGCGTTGATCAACTACTGGTATCACCGTTTGGTGGACGACTGGCTCACGCAACCCCTACCGAACCCGAACCTGTCTACACCGGATGCCTGGCGTGCCGTGCTGCAGCCGGTGCTCGCAGGGCCGCCGCCGTACGGGACCCAGAGCCTTATCACCGCGGAAACTCGCGACGCGATCATCGCCCTGAAGCGCCGAATCTTCTTTCGTCCGCTGCGCGAGTTGCACGACCAATTCACTGGAAGTAATCCGGAGTGGGATGCGTGGAGGCAGGCAGGTACGAGCGTCTTTAGCATGCCCGACGCCGCGGTTCTGGGTTTCTGGCAGCAGGGCACCCCTCTCATCGGCCCCTGGGACGTCGATAACGACGGCGACGGCATCAGGGACAGCATTTGGGTTGACTTGGGGATGCCGGTGCAAACCGACGACGACGGGCGCCGTTACAGGCCGCTGTTTGCGATCCTCTGCGCCGACATGGACGGCCGGCTGAACGTCAACGCGCACGGCAGCCTGGCCCACGGCGGAGAGGCCGACGACAACCGAAACTTGAGCCTCGACCCGAGTGAAGATCACAACCACAACGGGTTTCCCGACGTTTACCGCGCGCAGGTGGCCGCCAGCCCGCTGGCGTTCGCCGCGGCGGCCGGCGCGTCGCCCACGGCGGCGCTTCCGCGCGGGCAGGGGTACGGCCCGCCGGAGATCAACCTGGGTCCCTTGTTCAACACGGGTGATTACTTGGAAGACCGCCAGGAAATGCTGGCGCTGATGCTGGGCGCGGAGGTCCATCGGAACCCGGCCAACCCCCGCTGGGTCGACGGCCGTTACGGGGAAGCGTACCCCATGGCAACCCCTGGAGACGTGAACCTCGACTTCCTGCCCGACGATTTCCGGGAAGTTCAGCCCGGGCGTTCCTTTGCCCCCGGAACCTACAATCGCGACGATCTAAACATGCTCCTGGCGGCCGATCCGCTGGCGCGCAACAAGCATTTCCAGCTTGCGAGCTTCCTGAGTTACAACGACAACCTCACGCCGCTCGGTTACACCAACCCGCCCGATTTCCCGACCCAAACCGCCTACGGCACGCCGCCCGACTTCAAGGCCACGATGGCCATCGGGCTCGACGTGCGAGGCCTCCCCATGTACTGGACGATGGTCGATCCGGGCATCAACAGCCGGGTGGCGGCGGCTGCGCCCGTCTGGTTCGACCGGTTCGCCTGGACGTTGGTCAACTCGCCTTACGAGCTCGACCTGTCGCGCAACGCCACCCGCGCGGTCAGAACGCCCGCCCGGCTCGATCATCCCTACAGCGCCTACGAGTTGGAGCGGGTGCTGCGGCAATACGATTTCGACGCCGCCGGGCTGGCCGACCGGCTGCCCCTTTTGGCGCCGGCCCTTCTCAGTAACCGGAGCGAAATCACCACCGATAGCTGGGACGTGCCGACTCCCGGCGTGGCAGGGGTGACCGACTCGCAAGGGATCAGCGTTCCGCCCGCCTTCCGCCGATTCGCGTCCGGACACTTCGCGGACCTTCTGACTACGAGGGTGAGCCTCGCCGTCCGGGCACGCCCCGACCTGTGGTCCCAGTTGGTCGCGCCGGAGCTGTTGGCCGGATTGCGCATGAACCTGAACCGGCCCTTCGGAAACGGGCTGGACGACCTGACAATTGATACGGATGGGGATGGTATACCCGACGCACGAAACGGCGTGGTCGACGAGGCAGGGCTCCTCACCGGGCCGAATTGGCAGACTCTGACGTTCGACGCGACCGTGTCGTCGGAAGTCGCCGACCTAAGCGACCCAACCGACCCGACCACTTGGGTGCCACTGGAAAAGGTCCCGCTGGTCGACGCCACGGGGAATCTTATCGTGGATGCCAGCGGTAATCCCATCATACTCTTCGATCACTGTAATGGGGTCGACGTCGACAGCGACGGCAACGACCTGAATAACGATGGCGTTGCGGACCCGGACCGCATTGCCGTCGACCGGGCGATGGCCCGCGAGCTGTACGCCAGGCACCTCTATACGCTGGCCATCATGCTGAGCGACGACATCTACAACTCCGGCAATTTGCAGTGGCCGGCTCCTCCGGCTCCGGATGAAGCCATGCGGCTGGCCCAGTGGGCGGTGAACGTGGTCGACTTCCGCGACCGCGATTCGATCATGACCCGGTTCAACTTCGACCGTAATCCCCTCGACGGCTGGAACCCCGTGGCGGCCGACGTCGTTTGGGGCTGCGAGCGCCCGGAACTGCAAATCAGCGAAACCATGGCGATCCACGACCGCCGGACCCAGGACCTGAGCAGCGAACTGAACGGGACCACCACTACAGACCCAAACAATCCTGATGGGGATTTCGACCAGCAGGTCCATCCGCAGGGCAGC
>JBDRTC010000316.1:0-4413 GCA_043824335.1 Planctomycetota bacterium
CGGCTGTTGAGCACCGCCGTGAGGTAGTAGAGATGCTCGCGCACGCCGGGCTGCGGCACGAACACGTTGGCGCTAAAGGGCACGTAGACCGGCTCGGTGGCCGCCACGAACGCCGGCCGCGCGGCCATCTGCACCGAAACGATCTTGGCCGACCGCCAAAGGCTTTCCTCGCGCGGCCAGTGGAGTTGCCACCACGGCCGGGCGCCCCGGCGGGTCTCGCGGCGGGCCTCCATGATCGGCCGGTAGCGGCCCAGGTGGTCGCGGAGCCGCGGGTGCCGGTCGACCTCGGGCCACGTCTGGCGGGTCGAATAGATCAGCCTCCGCGAGGGCGATTGGGCCAGGAAGTACCGGCCCAGGTCGCAGAGGTCGTGATAGGGGTGTACGAGCCGCGTTTCCCGCTCGGAGAGATTCAGCCGGTCAACTTCCGCCGGCGTTGGGGCGAACACGCCCTCGCCCGGCGTCCACGGGCCGCCGTGCCGGGCTTGCGTCTTCGGTGTCACCGTGGCTGGATTCTCGGCGATCCCCTGGCGGACCCTGCCCAGCGCGGCAAGCGGCGTTCCCCGGGAGAGCTTGGCCAGAAGGACGTCGCACGGGGGCTCGACGTCGATCCGGCCGGCGCGAAAAAGCTGCTCAGCCGTCTTCCGGAAGACAACCACCGGGGCGGCGCCGCTCAAGAACGGTTCCGCGTCGCCGGGGCCCGACGCCGCGGCGCGCTTGATCGTCGTCGGCCCGGAGCCGGCGCCCGTGGTGAGGCGGAAGATCATGTGACGCCCGGCAACGTGGGGAAAGACCCGGAGGCGGTCGAGGAGAAAGATCTCCTCGACGTGGGCGCCGGTGCGCAGCGCGCGGATCAGCTTCTCGGCCCCGCGCCCGGAAGTCCAATAGGAGCCGACGATGAACGAGAGCCTGCCGCCCGGCTTGAGCCAGTCCAGGGAGCGGTGGACGAAGTAGTACCACAGGTCCATGCGCGGTGCCCGATGGCGACGACCGAGTTCGGTGGCCGCGATCCGGTCCAAGGCATCTTTGGCGTTCAACTCGCGCCGGTAGGGCGGATTGCCGATCACCGCATCGAAGCGGCCGGCCCACGCTTCCGGAAGGGAGTCCCCGAGCGCATTGCCGAAGCGGATGCTCTCGGTCAGACACTTGGCCAGGCCCAGGGCGGCCGGCCGCCGGGCCGTCATCTCCAGCCAGAGCGTCCGCCTGGCCGCAAGCACGGCTTCCGGATCGGCGTCGACGCCGTAAAGGTGCGTTGCCACCAGCCGGGCCGCGTCGGAACTGCCGTGTTCTCGGCGCCGTGCGAGCAAACGGCGGCAGGCAGCCAGCAGAAGCGAGCCCGAGCCGCAGGCCGGATCGAGGATTCTTGGGATCGAGGGACCCCGCCGATCGAGGCCGTTTTCCACGAGGTATCGCGCCACGCAATCGGGCGTGTAGAAGACGCCGCCCTTTTTTCTGGCCTCCGGACCGCTCGCGACGCGAAGCCGGCCGCCTCGGCCGGGTACGAGCCGCTTGCCCAGGAGTCGTTCGTGAATCCTGCCGAGAATCTCGACCGGCCGGGCGGCGACGTCGAGCTTCGAGCCGGGTCTCAAGAATCGCGAGGCGGCCGCCAACGACGTTTCCGCGTCCACATCCAGGGGCGATGGGCCGGTCTCCGGGGCGTCGCTTGGCTCGTTCTCCGATGGAGTACGGAACAGCCCCGTCCCGAGCCGTTCTTCAGCCGATCCGAGCAACTCGTGCAACCGGGGCTCGGCTCCGTTGCCGCCGAACAACGTCGCCAGACCTTGGCCGGGCAGCAGCCCACGGCCGTGGCACATTCCGAGGAAGACGGACAGCTCGACGACTCGCCGTGCTCGACATTGAACCTCCGGCAGAGGGAGCGTTCGCTCGCGCCGGGCGAGTTCGGCGGCCACGGTCGCCCAGTAGGATTCGACTTCGGCAAGAAAGGCCTCGTCGCTCGGGACGCGGGGCTTCGGAGGAGTTGATGGGATGCGGCGGATCACGACCCAAGACGATCGAAAAAGGATGGCTCGTCGCGTGGGCCTCCGGCTACCGGCCCGTTTCCGTCCGCTTAACAGCCGTCCAGCCTTGCGACGGAAGCGGCCGGGTCTGTTGGGCGACAAACTGTGGCTCGGCGGGCGAAGCCTCGTCGACCTTCCGGTCCGTCACCGAGAGGATGACGCCGTCGGCCATTTCGTCATCATGGGGGACCGCTTGCTGGCCGTAGAGCATCGGTTCCTCGAGGTAGCCGTCGTCCGGGAATGGTGCGGCGTAGCCCGAGAGGATCGAGCCGCTCCGGGCATTCGGACTGCACTCATCGCCACACGCGCCAGTCAACGTGGGGCTCGAGTAGTCGTAGGGCGAAGCGCAGATCCGGCAACCGGCGGCCGTCACCGCCAGGGCGAGTATCATCCAGGCAAACATAGCGCGAGCCATCAGAGGAACCTCCCACGGATGAGGCAAAGTACCCATCTTGCCTCAGACCCCAATCGCTGCCTTGACATGAGTCCGTGCAAGGCTATATTCGGCCGAACATCCTTCCTAACCCGCATCTTTTTACAGATTCCTTCCGGAAACTGCCCGTGCCAGACGCGAGACCCATTTCCCAGGCGTCCCGTCCTTCCCAGAACGTTTCTTTTCCGCTTGCGTTTTGGGGACTTCTCATGCTGACCGCCGCGGTGCGACTCGGCGGCATCTTTCGGCCGCTCGTGGGCAACTTCGCCACGAAGAGTGTGATGTACGCGATGATCGCCCGAAACTGGGTCGAGGGACGGGCCGGCATTCTCTACCCCACGCTCGACTGCCTGCGGGGTGGCGAGCGGTCGCTGCACATGCTGGAGTTTTCCGTCTCGGCCTATCTGACCGGAGGGCTTTGGAGCCTCTTTGGCGGCTCGCTCGACGTTTGGGGTCGGGCCACGGCGGTTGCCTTCAGCGTCGCCTCGGTGGCGTTTTTGGCTTTGATGGTGCGACGGTGGCACGGCCCGAGCGCGGGGCTGGGCGCTGGGCTCGTGCTGGCGCTCTCGCCGGTGAGCATCATCTACGGCCAGAACTTCATGCTCGACGCCTCGTTGGTCTTCTTCAGCGTGGCCACGTTCTACGGCCTCGATCGATGGCTTCACGGCGGACGCGTGGCGTGGCTTCTGGCGGCGTCGCTGGCGCTGGCCCTCTTGCTCTTGACCAAGGTCTACATGCTGGTGCTGGTCTTGCCCCTGGGGGTGATGGTCGTCTTCCACGGCCGATTGGCGTGCCTGGGGTCTGGACTAGGGGTCTGTCAAGCTCGAAATGCCGGATGGGGTGACGGACGGGGTGACGGATGGGGTGACGGATGGGGTGACGGAAGGGGTGCCACTGGCGTCTCGCCAGTGCTGCCGAAAAAGCACGGGCAAGATACCCGTGGCACCCGTCAAAACAGCCTTGACAGACCACCAGAGCGATCGCGACGGACCGTTTACGCCCTGGCGCTCGCAGCGGCCGCGCTGGCCGTGTTGCCCGCGGCCTTGTGGTGTGTTCACGCCCTACGCACGTCCGCGCCCGGGAGCCCTTACGCGGAACACATCTACTCCTCGCTTCAGAGAAACGCCGGCAGCTATCGTCCACCCGATCCGCTCCTGCGAACCCCCGACTTCTACCGGCAGCTTCTCGACGACCTGACCGGCGTGATCCTCACCCCGGTGGGATTCATGCTCTTGATGGCCGGTTTTCTCGACACCAAGTGGCGCCGGCACGCCGCATGGCTCTTGGCCATGGCCATCCTCGTGGCGGCATTGCCGCGGAAGTTCTACGACATGAACTACTACTACATGGCCGTGCTGCCGCCCTTGTGCGTGGTGGCCGGGCTGGGGTGGCAGGTGGTCTCCGAGCGGCTGCGCCCCGGGCGCGCGGCCACCGCGGGTCTGCTCGTAGTTGCGCTTGTGTTGTCACTGCGGTACGCCGTCAAGCCGGCGTTCGTCACGCCCGAGGAGGATCGGGCCGTCGTGGCCGCGGGCCGGGCCGTCCAGGAGTTGACCGCCGCGGAAGAGCCGGTCCTCACCATGCACGGCGCCACGATCGACCTGTTGTACTACGCGAACCGTCCCGGCTGGGCCATCGAGCCGGACACGCCCGAGCTGGAATCGGTGCTCGAGCAGTGCCGTCGCCAAGGGGCCCAGTATCTGGTGGCGGCGGGCCCAGAAGCGACCCTCGACGAAGCCGAGGCGCGGCATGCGCGCACGCCGTTGGTTCGAGGCGACGGGTTTCGCATCTATCGACTCGCGCCCCCTCGCGGCAGTCACTAATTGTATGTCAAGCTCGCAATGACGGGTTGGGCGCCTCTGGCGTCTCGCCAGTGCTGCCGTGGAGGCACGGGCAAGAGGCCCGTGGCACCCGTCAAAACAGCCTTGACAGACCACTAATGCGTATGGCCGTGCTCGCCATGCTTGA
>JBDRTC010000317.1:0-13401 GCA_043824335.1 Planctomycetota bacterium
CGACTTCCCTGAGTGGGATGGACTTTGGATTGCACCGTGTTTTGGGGTGCCACGGGCATCTTGCCCGTGTGCACTGGCGAAACGCCAGTGGCACCCGACCGCCTCCGTTCGACTTCCCGGGAAGCGGCAACGACAATGCGGACAAGTTCACGCTCGCCGGCCCGTCCAGCACAACTCAACAACAGGAGACCCGGTGCTGGAGCTTGTCAAGGAGTGACGCGGCCATGCCGCCGTGCCGGCGGCAGCTAAACGGTGAAGTCGTTTCTCGCACCGTCCGGCGCGGCTCACTTGATCGGCACCACGTCGTCCCCCTGCGACGCGACGTCGATGATCTTGCTCCCGTCGATGAGGACCTGGTAGTTTACGCCCGATCGGCCTTCGACGTGGGCTTCCCCGTCGCGCAGCGTGACGGGGAAGGGGGCCACCACGCGATGCTTGCCGTCGGAGGCCACGCTGAGCGAGTCGAGCTGACCGTCCAAAACAAGCCTGAGGCTGACCAGGGCGCAGGGATTGATCCGCCAGGGCCGGCGCTCCTGGGTTTGGAGCACCACCGAGTCGGGCAACAGGCCCGCGTACTGGCCGTCGGGGTATTGCTGTTGTTCGCCGGAGATCAGGATCCCCCGGGCCAAGTGGTTCCAGTCGAGGGAGTCGTCGTAAGGGGCCAGCATTGTCAGGGCGTAGGCGTAGACCATGCCCACCCACTGAACCGGCAGGCCGATCCAGCAGGGCGCCTGCCAGTTCGTCGCGCCGAACACCGGCGGTGCGGCGTAAAGCATTATGGGGTAACGCTCCCAAAGGTAGACGAAGGGCACGCCGGAGAGGGCCCATTTTCGCGCCTGTTGGAGATATTCGTCGTTACCCGTCAGTTCGTATCCCCGCACGTAAGCCCAAACGAGATAGGCCGAGGCCAACTGGTCGGGCGTGTGGAGCGGCACCTCCCAGACTTGGGCGCCGCGAGGCGTGCGAAACCGCTTCATGTAGTCCAGCGCCTTGACGCCCGCGGCCAAGGCGTTCGCGTCGCCGGTCATTCGCGCGTACTCCAGAAGCGTGGCCGCCGGCCGGGCACAGACGCCGCCGGCGGTGTCTTCAAAATGTCCCCGGGCGTATTTGCCGGCGTAGCGGAAGGAGCCGTCGGGCTGCTGGCCATTCAAGGCCCCTCGCATGCGCTGCTCTTGGATCTGCCTCCACTCGGCGGCCCGGCCCGTGACGAAATAAATGCTGTCGTTGCTGACGTGCGCCCCGCCGGGCACGAGCCGGGGCAGCTCGGGCGCTTCGCCGGTGAGTCGCCAAATGGTGGAAGCCATGTCGGCGTGCGGGTGGCGGGCCCAGTGGTCTTCGGCGCAATGCCCCCAGCCGGCCTCGGTCCGGAGCGGTCCGTTGAGCGCCTCTAGGCACAGGTCCCACTGTTCTTTTTGGGAGCGGGGCGGCTCGGGGAGCGGCGGGAGCCCTTGCCTTTTGACCGCCCAATAGATCGCCTCCTCCAGCGGGAGCCGGTCGAACTGGATGGTCGCCTCGATCTTCGGGCCCCGCAGGGCCATGCGATGGTCGTCGGTCGTGTCGAAGAAGTTCGGCGCGGCAAAGGTCGGCTGCAGCGTCATGTCGGACCAGGTCATGGCCACCGAAGCCCGATCGGTCACAAAGGCCATCAGCGGCATGGTCACCTTGTCCGGATCGGGCGCGAAGCGGAGGTGCTCGTCGGTCTCGACGTCGAGTTTCGAGGAGCTTTTTTCGCCTTTTCCCAGGTATTCCAACCCGGCAAAGAGCCCTTGCTCCAGGCCGCCCAGCGCCCGGACCACCGGACCTTCGCACTCCTGGGGACCGGTGATCGAGATCGCGACTTCGTTCCCCTCGACCGCGACCGTCAGCGTGACCCCGTCGCCTTGGAAGCGAAGCGGCGGACCTTCTTCGGCCAGTTCCAGCGCCGGCAGTTTGCCGCCAAACTCGACCAGCGGGGCGAGGACGGCCACGAGCTTGTCACCGTCGCGCACCCGTGCGGCGGACCCGTCGCGCGCGACCTGGAGCGAAAACTCGCCCAGCGGCAGGACGATCCAGTCGGTCTCCGCCTCGGCGTGGTGGAGGAAGAAGGTTCGGCGAAGCGGCGGGAAGCCGCCAGAGTCGACATCGAGGGAAACGGCCTCGACGGGCTTGTCGCAGCGTGCCGGCCGGGCCAGCTCGACGCTCGCGCCGGCGTCGACGGTGTGCTCCTGGCCCAAGGCCGAGAACTTGACCGGTTCCGGCCGATGGTTCTTCACCGTGAAGAGGACCTGCTGCCCGGCAACCCGGACGCTTTCAATCGTCAGCGGATGCGGCTCCTCGCGCACGAGCCGGATCCAGTCGATTTCCAGCTCGCCGCGGGTTGCGCCCGGGTCGATCCTGAGATCGGTCAACGTGCCCGGGGCGTGGAAAGGGACCGCGTACTCGCGCCACTGGTCGTCGTGGGTCAAGGGGAAACCTCTGGCCTTGTCTTCGCCTCGCTGGGGCGACTGCGACGTGGTCCAGTAAATGGTCCCGGCGCCGTTGCCTCGACAGCGGGCCCTCAGCTCCACGCGCAGGTCGCCGCCCGGAAGGCTGACCTGGCGGTGCATGTAAGGGTCGTCGTCGGTGGCCGTGACTTTCAGGAGTCCGCCGGCGGCCGACACGGCGCAGTGGCGTTCGGCCGTCCAACCGTCGGCGTCCTCCTCGAAAGTCCACTCGACGAGCGTGTGACTGATGACCGCGCGGGGAACCGGGTTGATCTGCCCTTCCTCCGCGGCAGCGAACGAGAACAGGGCCAACACTAGCACTTCAAGGGGGGGCATGAGCGTGTTCCTGGGATTCGGGATGACAGCATGGGGCGGGACTTCAGCGCCGCGGCGTTCCTGCACTGGGGCCACGCTCGCGGCAGGCCCGATTGTTTGCCGCCCCAGCCCGCATGTCAACCGGTCGGGCCATTCATCATTCATCATTCATACTTCATCATTCATACTTCACCATTCCTCCCCCCCCGCCTTGTCACGTTCGCCCGCCGCAGGATAGGATGACGTCACTGGCCGCGTGGTCGTCTTTCTTTCTCTCTTTCTCTGAAAGTCCGGAAGGGTCCCATGCCTCGTCGCAACGTCCGTCTGATCGTGGCCCTTACGGTTCTTTGCCTGATGTGCGCCGTGAGGTCGTCGCGTTACGGCCGGGTGCTCGTCTACGCGATGAACCAGATCGATCTCCGCAGTTTGGAAGAGGTCGGCCAACGCAAACTCTTCGAAGGGGCCATGGAAGGGATGATGGGCCGGCTGGACGATTACTCGGCCTACATCAGCCCCGACGTGCTCGCGGAATTCAACGAGGCCCTCGACAAGGAATTCGGCGGCGTGGGCATCGAGATCCGGATCGATCCCGACACGAAGCGGCTCACCGTGGCCAGCCCCCTGGTGGGCACGCCCGCCTATGAAGCCGGAATCCGCGCCGGCGACAAGGTCCTCCGGATCGACGGCCACAGCACGCAGGGCCTCTCGCTCCAGGACGCCGCCGACCGGATGCGGGGCAGACCGGGAGACCCCGTCACGCTCACCGTGCTCCATCTCGATGCGGAGGAGCCGACGGTCGTCGAGATCGTGCGGGCGATCATCCAGGTCGACACGGTGCTGGGCGACGCCCGAAACGCCGACGGGTCCTGGAACCACTTCCTTGAAGGACACGACCGAATCGGCTACCTCCGGATCAACTCCTTCAGCGAGAACACCGACGCCAAACTGGCCCGGGCCCTCGACGGGCTGATCCAGCGCGACATGCAAGCCCTGATCCTCGACCTCCGGAACGATCCCGGCGGCATGCTCGACGCGGCCATCCGGGTTTGCGACCGGTTCGTCGACTCCGGGATGATCGTCAGCACGCGGCGCCGCGACGGCCAAATCAGTCGGGCCTTCACCGCCAGTAAGAGAGGGACCCTTCCCGACTTCCCCATGGCCGTCCTGGTCAACCAGTTCAGCGCCAGTGCCAGCGAGATCGTCGCCGCCTGCCTGCAGGACCACCAGCGGGCGGTCGTGGTCGGCCAACGCACGTTCGGCAAAGGGACCGTCCAGGAACTCATCGAGCTGGAATCCGGGCAGGGCATGATTAAGCTGACCACCGCCAGCTACTGGCGCCCCAGCGGCAAGAACATCCACCGGCACCGCGACGCCGACGAAGACGACGACTGGGGCGTCACCCCCGACAAAGGATATGAAGTCGAGGTCGACGAAGAGCAGTTAGGCAGGCTCCTCAGCGCAAGACTCCACCGCGACGTCTACAAGCCGAACCACGAAGACGACTCGTCGGGCGAAGAAGACCCCTCCGATCCCGCAGTCGATCCCCAGTTGGCAAAGGCGGTCGAGTACGTCGAGGCCGCGATCGCGGGGCGATAATCGGGTCCCAAGGGCGTGCAAGGCACACGCCGAATCACGTCGCCGCGGGAACGGGCACCCTGACGAGGTCGACGATCTGATCGAACGCCTCCGGGTCGCGCACTGCCAGGTCGGCGAGCATTTTTCGGTCCAACTCCACCTTGGCCTCGGCAAGCCCGTGGATGAACGCGCTGTACGTGAGACCCCGCTCGCGCACGGCGGCGTTGATCCGCACGATCCACAGGCGGCGGAAGTCACGTTTGCGAACGCGACGGTCGCGGTAGGCGTAGGCCCCCGCGCGAATGACCGACTCTTTCACGGTGCGCAGGAGTTTTCCGCGGCCTCCGCGGTATCCTTTTGCGCTTTTGAATAGACGTTTCTTGGCCCGGCGTCGGGCCGACCCTTTTTGGGTTCTCATGGGGGCGTGTCCTTCAGCTTTCCAGCGGGATCAAGGCCCTCCCCATTTAGGGTGGGGAGCGTTGTCCTGCCCGTCCCGCAAATCGCCTTGCGCCTGTCAGTAACTGTTTCCGCAGAGGGCGTCGCGGAGTTTCTTGGCCTCGGTTTCGTCGACGAGCGCGGTGCCCCGCAAATTCCGCTTTCGCTTCTGCGTCATTCGCCCCGCCAAATGGCTGGTGCCGCTTTGGCGGTGCTTGACCTTCCCTTTGGCCGTCACGCGAAAACGCTTTTTTGTTCCCTTGTGGGTCTTCTGTTTCGGCATGCCTCGCACCTCACTACCCGGTCGCTACCAAGAAAATGGGAATCCCTGATTATAAGCAATCCCGTGACCCGGAAAAGGGGGATCGGCCAAGAAGTAGGCGAAGGGGCGGGGAAATCCCATATTCCCCCGAAAACTTCGCCCCCCCCAGCGCCGATGCCTATCGCGGCGCCAGGGTGCATGCGATGCGGCGGCCCTGCTGAGTCGGCTGGGCCTCGACCCGGGAGATGTCATCGAGCTGTGCGATGATCTCGTCGATCACGCGACGGCCTTCCTGAACGTGGGCCATCTCGCGACCCTTGAACATCACCGACAAGAGCACCTTGTCCTTGTTTTCCAGGAAGTGCCTCGCCCGGTTCACCTTCACGTTGATGTCGTGCTGCCCCGTCTTCGGACGCACCCGGACCTCCTTGATCCGGACGTGGTGGCTGTGGCTCCGGTGTTGCCGCTTCTTCTGCTGGTACTTGAACTTACCGAAGTCCATGATCCGGCAGACCGGCGGCTTGTCGGTGGGAGCCACCTCGACCAAATCCAGTTCGGCCTCGCGTGCCGCCGCCAGGGCTTCTTCCACCGGGAGTATTCCCAATTGGGCGCCGTCCGCTGCAATGACTCGGACCGGAGAGGTCCGAATCTGCTCGTTCAGCCGTTGCGTTTTCGGTTCGATAGCCGCCATCCTCTGAATTGCGATCGTGTTCTCCCCAACAATAACTCGGTATTCGTGCCATCGCCGGGAAGACCTCCCGGCAACCGACCCACCGTGCACCGGTGAGTATTCCCGAGCCGGCCCTGCCAGTCAACCGGATTTCTCCGGAAAAGGCCCCAAACTCGTCAAGAATACCACTGTTTCTTGCCCAGTCTTCCAAACCGCGTCATTCCCCAAGTTTCCGTGGCCGTCGCCTCGATGCCGGAAGTTGATTGGCCACCAATGGGTGGGCCGCCCGTCCGCCGGTGGCAAGTTGACTTTCCCGTTCCCCATGGTGAAACTAAAGAAACGACTGCCCGGCGGGCCCGTGTCGGCACGAAAGCCATTTGGGAGTTTTTGGGAGTTGGGGAATGCCGGGCAGAGCTTTCGGGGGGTGCATACAGGGGGACCGATCGGGGGGTCGCTCAACAATCTCAACGTCAGAAGGAGAGAGGAAACCAGCAATGGCAGACAAAACGGATCGTCGGTGTTTCTTGGCCAGGGGCGTGCTGGGAGCGGCCGGCGTTGGCGCGGCGCTGGGCAGCATCGAGGAGAATACCCTGAAGGCCGCGATGCAGGACGGCGCGGCTCAGACCAGTGAGAACGGGACCGAAAAACCGAAGACCGACATCCCTCCCGGCAGCCTCCCCTGCGGAAAAATCGGGAACGTCTCCTTGAGCCGGCTTTTCATCGGCGGCAACCTGATCGGCGGTTGGGCTCATAGCCGCGACCTGATGTACGCCTCCAAGCTGTTTACCTCCTACAACACCGATGCAAAAGTCATCGAGACGCTGGAGCTCGCCCAGGCGTGCGGCATCAATACGATCCAGTTGGACCCCAAGTGCTGGCCGGTCGTGTCGAGGTACAACCAGGATCACGCCACCAAGATCCAAACCATGGTCTGCATCCCGTTGGTCGCCGACAAGACGAAGATGAACGACTCGATCAAGCAACAGGTCGACATGGGCGCCACGCTCCTCTATTCGCACGGCGGCGTGACCGACTCTCACATGATGAACGGCGGCGGGACGGACGTGATCGGGCAGATGGTCGACTTGATCAAAGCGCAAGGCGTGCCGGCCGGCGTGGGAGGCCACTCGCTGAACATGCCCATGGCCTGCGAGAGAGACAACATCAACCCCGACTTCTACGTAAAAACTTTCCACATCGACCGCTACTGGTCGGCCACGCCCGAGGAGCGGCGGAAAGAGTACGACTGGATGAGGGGGGATGCGTCTGACCACGGTGCCAACTTCGACAACATGTGGTGCAACAACCCCGAGGAGACGGCCGCCTTCATGGAAACGGTCGACAAGCCCTGGGTGGCGTTCAAGGTGATGGCCGCCGGGGCGATCAATCCGCGCACGGCGTTCTCCTACGCCTATCGCCACGGAGCCGATTTCATCATCGCCGGAATGTTCGACTTCCAGGTCGAGATGGACGTGAAGATCGCCATCGACAGCCTCGATAAGGTCAGCAGCCGTCCGCGTCCCTGGCGAGGCTAGCAGCCCAGTGAAAAGGTAGTTCCCCAGGGATTTGAGTGCCACTGCTGGCTTGTCCAGCAGTGATTTTCGGGAAAACTTGTACAGCACTGCTGGGCACGCCAGCAGTGGCACCCTTTTTCAACGGGCTGCTAAGCGGGCGGCGGACGCTCATAAATCCACTTGGGCGGTAGCAGCCTGGGCCTGTTCGAGCACCTTTTCGGTGCTGCTGGGGTCGACGGCGCGGCAGCTTGCGGTGAGCCGCTGGGAAATGTCTTCGAGCTCGCCTCGCCACTCCTCCTCGGCAACCTCGGGCGGGCACAGTTGCGCAAGCTCGCCGGCCAGCAGGATCATTCGCAACAGGTGGCGGAAGATCACGCCTTCCTGCTTTTGCAGGCTCTTGCTGGTGACGTACTTGTTGAAGTCGTTGCCGAACTGGAGCACTTCGCCGGCCGCCCAAACCGGGTGCGTGTGGACGTCGTGAACGCCCGGAAAATCGTAGTCGAACTGCAATCGCAGTTTCTCGGCCAACGTGAGCACCCAGACGGGCTCCTCGGCGAACATGCGACGGCGGTCGTCCTCTTCGGTCTTCGGCGGCGCGGCGAGCTGCTCCGCCGTCACCAGCCCGAGACGCAGAAGCTGATCGTCGAGCCGCGTGGTGGCCAAGGGACCGGGCGGCAGCTCGTCGTGGTTGGGCACGCGGACGTATCGGCCGACCGAGCGGGGCAACTCCAACACGCTCTCCATCGCCTGAACGCGCTCCTCCCGGTTGGCGATCCCCAGTTGATTCACCAAAAAGACCCCGTAGAGCGGATTGAGGCCGCGGAGCGTGATGAGTTGGTGCAACGTCTCCGTCGGACAGGCGAACCTGGCCTGGTAGGGTGGTGGAGCGTCGGCTTCCTTGGCCGGCGGCGGAGACTGCCCGGCAGACGCGAGGGCCTCTTCCAGGAGGAGCTGTGTCTTCGTTTTCTTGGGCTGTGGGGGCTCGGCCTCGGTGGTTTCCGGCGTGTCGGACTTGGGCGGTTCCGGATCGAGCGTCACGTAGCCCGCCCGCCAAAGGGTGATCAGCATCGCGTCGAGCGCTTCCTGGCCCTTTGCCAGGCGATTGTCGTCCGTCAGGCGTTTTCCCACCAACTTGCGCACGAGGTCGACGTTCGGCGAGGCTTCGAGCATGTAGGCCAACAGACGCCACGGCAGGGGGCCCGTGCTTTGCAGGTTGCCGGGCGGAGCCGCGCGCAACTTCTCGAACTGGGCCTCCTCCCAGTACTGCTCCGTGGTCCGCCGCTTGGGCATCTTCTTCTTGAGCTTCTTCCTGGCCTTCAAGAGGCCCGGGTCCTTCGTGTCTTCGGGGATCTGGTCGTAGCGCTCGCGCCAGCGGGCGATCTTGACGTCGTCTTCGTGGGCGAGCACGAAGACGTAGCCCTGGGCGTCGAATTGGGGGCGTCCGGCGCGGCCGAAGATCTGATGGGCGTTGGAGGCCTCCATCACCTTCTTTTTTCCCGGCGGGCCCTTGAGGATGTTGGGCAAGACGACCGACCGGGCCGGCAGATTGATGCCCGCCGAAAGCGTCTCCGTGCAGATGGCCACCGAAAGGAGCTTCTCCTGGAACAGGTCCTCCACGATCCGCCGGTACTTGGGCAAAACGCCCGCGTGGTGCACGCCGACCCCGCGCAGGAGAAGCTGCTTGAGTTTCGGCCCCGCGCCTTGCGACCACTCGTGCTCGCGGAGCTTCTCGACCAGCCGGGCCTGCTGCCCGTCGCCCAGCATGCCCTTTCCCTTGAGTTGCTCGGCGACCGTCCAGCACTGATCGCGGTTGAAGCAGAAGACCAAGGCGGGCGTGAACCGGGAATCCTCGTCGCCCTGGGCCATCTGTTCGATTTGCTCGGCGAGCAGCCGGTCGGGCACCCACTGGAACGTGAGGGGCACCTTGCGCTGGTTGCCCTCGACCAACTCCAGGCGGCGGTTGAAATTCCTCTTCAGCCAGCCGACGAACTCCCGCGAATTGCCGACCGTGGCGGAGAGCAACAGCGTGCGCACGTTCTCGGGCAAAAGCGCGAGCGAAAACTCCCAAACAATCCCCCGCTCCCGATCGTTGAAGCTGTGGAACTCGTCCATCACCACGACCTCGACTTCGCTGAAGTCGAACGCCTCGGGGTGCAAGAGCCGGTTGAAGAGGATCTCGGCAACCACGACGAGCACGCGGGCATCGGGGTTTTCGCGGCGGTTGCCCGTGACGAGCCCCACGTCGTCGGGAGCGAACCCCCATCGGACCGCCATCGCCTGCATCTCGCGGAATTTCTGCTCCGTGAGCGCGATCAGCGGCGTGGTGTAGTAGGCGGTCTTGTGCTGGTGGAGCGCCTCGAACAGGGCCGCCTCGGCGATCAGCGTTTTGCCCATGCCCGTGGGCGCGCACACGAGCACCCCCTGGTCCGACGAGAACCAGGCCAGCAGGGCCTCCTCCTGGACCGGGTACGGATCGAAGCGAAGCTGATCCAGGTAACGCTCGGCAAGCTCGTCTCGCGAGGGAACGGTGGCCATGGTCTTTCAGTATGATCTCTCGGGAGGGTCTGCGCAAGCCTCGATTGTAGCATCTTCAGGCCGTATATTCACCGGGCTGCCGTCGGGGGTGGTGTCCTAAGAGTGTGTTGCTGGCCAGGCGGGCGGCCAACATGGAGGGGGCAAGAAAGACAGAAGGCCCCGCGAAGCAGGGCCTTAAACAAGGCGGCATCCGGCTAGTCGTCGCCGTAGTTGCCGCCTACTGCACCTAAGGCGCAGTTTCACAAGCCCCCGAAGGGGAACACCTAAACTATCGTCCATTGCCGTCATTTTGTCAAGCTGGAAAGCCCCAAAACGTGCAGAACGGCCTCCTGGATTGCCGTAAGGTCTTCTGGGCAAACTGGTTTTGCACAGTACATTCGTTTACCTGTTGTCGGGTGCTTTCCCGACCGGACACGATCGAGTCTGTGAAACGCCACCGTCGTTATGAGGTCACATTTTGCCCACATTGCCTTTCCCCGGAAGGGGGGAGGGAGGGAGGCATCACGCATTTCATGGTGACACTTCTCCAACGGAACTGGCTCTGTGCCCGACAGGGGCACGACGGTAGCCAGTTCTCGGTGTTTGCGTGATACTACGACGACAGGCCGTTTCTTGACCATTTCCGGGGCCCTGAAGCCGCTGTAGTCGCACATTAAGACGGTGCCCAGCTTTGGATGAAACGTGATCGGCATTGCAGCCCCCTTGACCGTGGGGTAAATTGTCCGTAAACTGCGAGAATACAAGGGGGATTGGGCCGCACGGCTATGGACACCGATCCGATGGCCTTTGGACGGTCATTTCAGTGCAGGCAAGTGCGCTGAACACCATCGGACTTCACCACCATTCCGTGGCTCGGCGGCCCGTCCCCTCCCCTCCGTGTTACTCTTTCATGTTCTCGATCGCCTTGATCGCTTCCTGAATCCGCTGCTTGGGATACCAGCGAGCATTGCCGCCTTTTACGGCCTTCACGTAGACACTCGCGGGTTCAAACTGGCACTTCCGTAGTGTTTTGTTTGTAAGTACAAGCGGGCTGCCGACAGACCTCCTGCTTTTGAGATTGAGCGATTCCGCAAGATCACCGGCATCGACGCCATCCACAGTCCCGTTAATTGTCCGAAGGACCGTCAGGGCGACTTTCTTCCAGTCTGTTAGCTTTTTTCGCTGCGCCGCCTTTTTGGCCGAAGTCCTACCTGGCGGCCGACCAGGCTTACGCGGCGGCAGTCCATCCGTCTGCCCAAGGGCTCGTTGCACCGCAGCGATGCCCAATTCCAGCTCCTCAAGCGTGCTTCCAGACACTTTCCAGCCGTCTTTTTCGATTTGAACTGCCATTTGTGGTCGCGCTCCTCACCTGGGTATTGACGTCAGGCCACAGCTTTGTTAGGCTAGGCAAGAGACAACGGGAGGCGAGGGCGCACAAGCACCCCCGCAGGCGAAACGCCCGGCCCCGCGAAGGCCCGTCCCGCTGTCACGCGAATCTCCTGAAGGCCAGCCCGCCATCCACAGGCTGGCCTTCATCGTTGATTAGAACAGGTCGCCCGGAAACTGCAATACCAAAAAACCGGAATTTTCTTCCATCGCATCACGGGATGCCATTCTGCGTCCGGTAATTTCATTCTGTCGCATGAACCTATTCTATTGTTCATGCGTCAGAATGAACATGATGGACATGGCTTCTGTCACGTGTCGCCTTCGCTGGTGCGGCTGCTCTCTGTCTCGGAGAGCGGCCCGCGTCTTGGCGGCGCATCAGCCTTATAAGCTGACGGAGGGGTTCGTCTGCGCACGGATGGGATCGTAACCCCCTCTCTCCGCTGGGCTACTTCTGCCTGCGCCTAGCAGCCCTGAGAAGCAGTTCCCGAGCCCATGTAGAAGTCTTGCCGCCTGCTACCCGGTCAAGCAAGGCTTTTTCTGCCTTGGTGAGGCGGATGGGCAGCAATTCGCTCTTGCGCTCTTCGGGCGCTATCGGTGGTCTTGCCATGTCGTAAGTGTATCACAAAAATATTCGCCGTCAACCCATTTTCCCTCTTGCTTTGTACGGGTAAATGTAATACAATAACAGTGGAGGTTGGAAATGGTTACTGACAACAAAAAACCCGGAATCGGCTGGAACCGACTCCGGGCCATGAATCCAGGCTGGTCGCCTGAATACACGAGTGGTATCTGTATTCTACCGCGACCCAGCCGCAAAGGGAAAGGCTGGTTCGATGATCGCTCCCGCATGTCGGCACGAGCACACCAAGAGCCACGGTAAGGACCGGAAGGGCAACCGGCGATTCCGCTGTAAGGTCTGCGGAAAGACCTGGAGTGAGCGCCCTCGGAAATGGTGGGAACGAAGCGAACCGGGGTCAAGAACATGCGGAAAGACGAGCGGTGGACGATATGCACGTCGCACGTCGAAAGACTGAACGGAACGCAACGGCTGTTCCTGAAGCGGCTCAACCGGCTGACCCTGTGCTTTTCCAAGAAGCTGGAGAACCTGGAAGCAGCCTTCGCCATGTTCGCGGCCTGGTACAATTTCTGTTGGCAGACTCGGAAGCCCGGGAACAAGGGGGAAAAGCGGCCGACGGCTGCTATGATGGCTGGGATCGCCGGGCACGTCTGGAGTTTTGACGAGCTATTTGAGGCGGCTTTCACCCCGGCAACACACTCTTAGGACACTACCCCGTCGGGCGTGAAGATCGCCCCAGGGAAGGGGAATCCCTCGCAGGATGGAACCGCAAGATCGCCGGGTCGTGCGGGTGGATTGCATACCCTTATGACGTTGTGTAGGATTATTATGGAGTAGCCACAAGGCACGCACGGTTTGCCCTGCGCCATCATGCGGCGTACGATTGCCTTGGAAGTCGATCCCTTTCCGGGGGGCGGGATGGCCTACGTTGATTTCCTTTGGACCGCTGAACTCGTGGAGCATATCGGCGAGCACGGGATTTCGCAGGACGACTTCGAGCATGTCGTCTGTCATCCGTACAGCAAGGGCTACAGTCGTTCGTCGGGACTTCCCGCAGTGTGGGGGTATACTGTGGATGGCCGCTACATCTTGGCCGTTTACGAAGAGCTGGATGAAACGACGATTCTGCCGGTGACCGCTTACGAAGTTCCCGAGCCGCGATAGGGTCTGCCATGGAAAAGGGACAACCAGGCCGAATCACGCGAGAGCTAACTCCGGCCGAGCGGCAGCGTCTCGAACGGCACCGAGAGGAAATCGCCCGCGAGTTGCCGGAGATGGCGGCGCGCGATCAGATGCGAAAGGAAGCCCGTGAAGAGGCTACGCTCAGCGGCCAGTTGCGGCGAGCGATCCACGCCAGCGAGTTGCCGCTTTCCGCCGTTGCCAATCAGGCCGGCATGACGCCGCTTGTGCTCGACGAGTTCCTGACCGGCGAGCGCACGTTGCGATCCGACGTAATGGACCGGCTGGCCCACGTGCTCGGCTGTCAACTCAGCCCCGCTCCCTGAGATCAGCCTACGGCAAGGAAACGCGATTGGTACGTTTCGCACACTGCGGGACATCCGATGCCGAGATGCTAAGGCATGACCTGCTGAAACAAGGCTCCTTTCGACCGCAGGGCGTTTCCGTGGTATCATTGTGGGGAGACCGATGGAGGAATACGAGACATGTCCAGACTATCCCCCGAGCTT
>JBDRTC010000318.1:0-3365 GCA_043824335.1 Planctomycetota bacterium
CCCCCCCTCTTGCCGGGGAAAGGGCGTGAACTCACGGAGGCGACTTCTGATACTGCGCTCCTGCCGGAGTACAATACCTTGACCTGCGGGGGTAGATATCTTATACCCTAATATATTGGGTGCAAGTATGGCCGTCAACACGGCTCGCAAGTTTCTCCCAGGTAATCGGTTACCGCTTGCCCACAGCCGTTGGTCGACAAGGCCGGAGAATTCACCATGGAGCCGGACCACGACCTCTCGGACCCCGTGATGTCGATCGGCACGCTTGCCGGGAAGGTGGGTTTGTCGGTTTCGGCCGTCAGGAAATACGAGAACGAGTGCCTCATCATTGCTCATCGCACCGCCTCAGGCCACCGGCTCTTCTCGCGCGAGGACGTCGATCGCATCCGAAACATCCAGCACATGATCCAGAATCTGGGGCTGAACATCGAGGGGATTCGCCGGTTGCAGGCGCTGCTGCCGTGCTGGGATTTGCTCCCCTGCAGTCGGGAGAAGCGCAAAAAGTGCCCGGCCTACCAGGACAACAGCCGGCCCTGCTGGATGATCAAAGGGCTGGACTGCACGCCGTCCCATGGAAACGAATGCCGGCAGTGCGTGATCTACCGATTCGGTTCCGTGTGCACCGAGCAGATCAAGAGCCTGGTACACGATCAGAGCGGCCCCCGGGATGCCAGCGCGGCCATCAGAGAACTCATGGACCGCAGACGGCGGTCTTGAGAGGCGATCATCTCGATCTCCGGGATTTCGGAGAGCTCTGCCCGAAGGATGCCGGGGCGTGCTTGCCAGCCCACCCGCCCGCCAGATACCCATAAAACCCATTTCGAGGCCATTCCACCCACCGGGGGCATCTGCGTCGCTGTTCTGTCTAAGATTAGGTTGACAGTAGTGAATGGGGCTGGTTAGGATATGTGTTTTATGGATTAGACGGTTGCGACCCGATAAAATACCGAGCGGTTTACGGGCATGCCGGCAGACGAACCGAACCTGTTGACCACGGGCCAGGCGGCCAAGCTTTGTTCGGTCACGCCTGACACCGTCTTGAAGTGGATCAAGAAGGGCCGGCTCGATGGCGTGCGCACCGCCGGTGGGCACTATCGCGTCGAACGCCGGGAGCTTGAGCCGCTTCTCCTTTCGCAGCGCCCGGCCCGAAGCCCGTCCCCGCAGCTTCCGGAGTGCTATCCCCAGGGCTTGCGATGTTGGGAGTACTTGAGCGACCGGGGCGAGGTCAGAGACAACTGCCAGGAGTGCGTCGTCTATCGCGTTCGCGCCGCCCGGTGTTTCCTGATGGCGGGCCTGGAGCCGGACGTCGGGCACGCCCGGCAGTTCTGCCAGAGTTCCTGTGAAGACTGCGTCTACTACCGTCGGGTGAACGGCCTGGCGACCAACGTGCTGGTCATCACCTCCGACGACGAGTTCATCCGCCGCCTTGCCGGCGAAGAAGACGCGAGCATCTCGCTGCGTTTCGCTGCGAACGCCTACGAGGCCTCGGCGATCATTCATGATTTCCAGCCGGCCTTCGCCGTGATCGACGTGGAGCATATCCCGGCCGGGGACGAAGGGCTACTCGACTCTCTTGCCGCCGACGCCCGGGTGCCCGGGTTGAGAGTCATTGTCGTGGTTCCGGCCGGGACGGCGGGCTGGAAGCACGGCTGGCGGAAGCACGACCTGGTCGTCAGCGTTCTGGAGAAGCCGCTTGGAAGCCGCCCGATCACGGCGGTGATCAATAGCCTCCCGGTAGACTCTCTTGTGCCGGAGGACAGCAACTCGTAGGCCACGGCACGAAAGGAACGACTATGACCCGAGAACAGACGCGCGTATCCGAGTCGGAATTCGATGAGGACGGCTTCCTCACGGTGATGTCGAACTGGAGCCGGTCGATGGCGCAGGAGCTCGCCGATAAGAACGACATCGGGCCGCTGAGCGAAGAGCACTGGAAAGTCATTGAATTCGTGAAGAACTACTACGAGACCTACGGCACCGGCCCGCCGGTGGTCAAGATCGGCAAGACCACCGGGATGAGCGCCGACGAGATCTGCGGCCTGTTCCCGTGCGGGGTGGTGAGGGGCGCGTACCGCCTGGCGGGTTTGCCACGTCCGCCGGGATGCGTCTGAACTTGCGCGGCGTGGAAGACGACCCGACGCCGCAGCGGAACTTGGCGAACCATACTGGCAAGGATTGGCAACCAATGGAAATAGCGAGGTTTATCGTGGGAGCAATTCTACCTTACGTGGCCGTGTTGGTCTTTGTGGCGGGGATGATCTGGCGGTTTTGCACTTGGAAAAAGCTGGCCTCGCCGCCGATGACGCTGTTCCCGGCGCCGCCGACCGAAGGGGCCAACACGCTCAACACCGTCAAGGAAGTGCTGCTGTTTCCGGGCCTGTTCAAGAGCGATCGCCTGTTGTGGGTACTCGCCTGGGGGTTCCACGCGGTGCTGGCGCTGATCTTGCTGGGGCATCTTCGCGTCTTCACCAACGCAGACAGCATCCTGATGGCGCTGGGAATGAGCGAAGACGCCATCCTGGCCATGTCCGGCCTCGCCGGCGGGGCGGCGGGCGTGCTGATCCTGCTGGCAACGCTCTTGCTTCTGGCCAGAAGGCTGGCCGTGCCGCGAGTCCGCGAGATCACCGGGACGGCCGACTATCTTGCCCTGGTGTTGATCGGGCTGATCATCACCACGGGCAACATGATGCGCTTCGGCGCGGAGCACTTCGACTTGGGCCTTACCCGGCAGTACTTTGCGGATTTGGCCTTGTTCCGCGACGTCACCGGCGCAGCGGCCTTGGAGAACAGCATATTCGTCGTTCACATGTGCCTGGCCTTCCTGCTTCTGTTGTGCATGCCCTTCAGCAAGCTTCTGCACTTCGGCGGGATCTTTTTCACGCATCAACTCATTCGGAAACAGTAGGACGCAATTCAACGTTCGCCTCGGAGAAAGACGAAAAGATGTCAGACCAAGAAATAGCAGCCGAGAAGATGCCGGGCCAAGAGACGCCGGACGAGAGAACGTCAGACGAGAGGATTTCGGACGAGAAGATGCCCGACGAACAGGCGCCGGATGAGAATACGCCGGACAAGGACGTAAGAGAAATGGTGGTCAACGCCATCAAGGCCATCAAGAAAGGCCCTCGGGCAATGCGGATGTACATGGAAATGTGCGCCAAATGCGGGACGTGTGCCTCCGTCTGCCCGGTCTATTTCGGCAAGGGCGAGAAGCGATATAACCCGGCCGAAAGGACCGACATCATCCGGCGGATCTACCGCAAGCACTGTACGGTTTCGGGCGGGCTGTTCGGCAAGCTGGCCGGCGCGGAGGATTTCGACCCGGCGGATATCGACGAATGGGAGAAGATCTGGTACGAGTGCAC
>JBDRTC010000319.1:0-3297 GCA_043824335.1 Planctomycetota bacterium
CGGTCGGCTGCCACTGGCGTCTCGCCAGTCGACGCGAGTTAGTTTCTCCTGCGGAAAGTCGGGTGCCATGCCTTCGCTTGCGTGGGCATGCCTCCCGGCACCGGAAAAATCAGCACATGGCCGAACAAGTTTGGCCATGCCACCCTCCCCCGCGAGGAGCCCATGGCCACCGTATCGATCCCGCTGTTGTTCCAGGACGTGACCGGTGGCTCGCGCCGCGCCGAGGTCGCGGGCTCTACGGTGGAAGAAATCGTCGCCGCGCTGGACAAGTTGCACCCGGGCATCCAAGCGCGGCTTTGCGACGGCGACAAGCTCAGCTCCACGGTCGCCGTCACCGTCGACGGCAAGATCGCCGCCCAGGGACTGCACACGCCGGTCCGCCTGGAGAGCGAAGTGTGCCTGCTCCCGTCGTTCGGCGGCGGGTGACGTTCCGCGAATCTCTGAAACACGACACGGCAAACGAAGAGGACGACCGCAATGCGAAAACCCACGATGACAAGGCGAATCCTGATCCTGATTGCCCTCTTCGCACTCTTGGCCGGAAGCCGGCTCGCGGCGGCCGACCTCCACGTGGCCCCCGGCGGCAACGACGCCTGGTCCGGCAGGCTTGCCGAACCGAACGCCGAGGGCACCGACGGGCCGCTGGCCAGCCTGGCCGGGGCGCGGGACGCCGTGCGCAAGCTGAAGGCGGCCGGCAGACTCACCGAGCCGGTTCGCGTGCTTTTGGCCGACGGCGCCTACCCGATCACCGAGCCCGTCGTTTTCACGCCCGAAGACAGCGGCACGGCCGAAACCCCCATCACCTACGAAGCGGCCCCCGGCGCAAAACCGGTCCTGCACGGCGGACGCCGCCTCGCCGGCTTCACCGAGGGCGCCGACGGCGTGTGGCAAGCCCACGTGGCCGACGTCGCCTCGGGCAACTGGCACTTCGAGCAGCTTTGGGTGAACGGCCGCCGCGCCGTCCGCGCCCGCGAGCCCGACAAGTTCTACTACTACATGCGAAGGAAGGTCACGCACGGGATCGACCCCCTGACGGGCGAGCCGGCTAATCTCCAAAGCCGCGCGTTCGGCGCCCGGGCCGAAGACGTCGCGCCGCTTCTGGAAATCCCCAAGGAGCGGCTAACCGACGTCGCGCTCATCGCCTATCACTCCTGGGCAACGGGCGTTCACCGCTTGGCGAGCGTTGATCCGAAGACCCACGTGGTCGTCACGACCGGCCCGGGCCGCTGGCCGTTCTTCTATTGGGGAAACAGCCAGCGGTACCATCTGGAGAACTACAGGGCGGCACTGGATGAACCCGGCGAGTGGTACCTGGACCGCGACGGCACGCTCTACTACCGCCCCCGCCCCGGCGAAGACATGAACACGGCCGAGGTGGTCGCCCCGGTGACCGAGGCGTTTCTCAGGCTCTACGGCGACCCGACGCTGGGCCTGTACGTCGAGCATCTGACGTTTCGAGGTTTGTCGCTGAAGTACGGCCAGTACATTCTGCCGCCCGGCGGACATTGCGACGGCCAGGCCGCGGCCACGATCGAGGCCGCCGTCCAGGCCCACGCCGCCCGGCACGTGACGCTGGAGGACTGCGAAATCGCCCACGTCGGCACCTACGCCGTCTGGTTCTGGCGCGGCTGCCGCCATTGCCGTATCCAACGGTGTTACCTCCACGACCTGGGCGCCGGGGGCGTGCGGATCGGTCCCGGTTGGGAAAGCGACAGCCCGCCCGAGCAGGAGCAGACCGGCCGGATCACCGCCGACAACAACATCATCCGCGGCGGCGGCCGCATCTTCCGCGAGGCCGTGGGCGTGTGGATCGGCCACTCCGGCGAGAACACGGTCACCCACAACGAGATCGCCGATTTCTTTTATACGGGCGTCTCGGTCGGCTGGCGGTGGGGGTACCGCGAGAGCCTCGCCCAGCGAAACACGATCGACTTCAACCACATCCATCACCTCGGCTGGGGCGTGCTGAGCGACATGGCGGCCGTTTACACCCTGGGGCCGTCGGGCGGCTCGACCGTTTCGAACAACCGCATCCACGATGTCTACAGCTACGACCTCTACGGCCGCGGCGGCTGGGGGCTGTACAACGACGAAGGCTCCAGCGACTTCGTCATGGAAAACAACCTCGTCTACAACACGAAGACCGGCGGATACCACCAGCACTACGGGCGCGACAACCTGATCCGCAACAACATTCTCGTCGAGTCGATGGACGGGCAGATCCAGCGGTCGCGGATCGAGGAGCACGTCTCCTTCCACTTCACCAACAACATCGTCTACTGGAACAACGAAAGCCCGCTCTTGGGCCGCCCCGCCACCGACGACAAGGTCGTCTTTCACCACAACCTCTTCTGGAACGCGGCCGGCAAGGTCGACTTCAACGGCTTGAGCCTGGAGGAGTGGCAAAAGCTCCCCGGCGGCAAAGGGGAGGGCTCGATCATTGCCGACCCGATGTTCGTCGACCCTGCCGCGGCCGACTTCCGCTTGAAGCCCGGCTCGCCGGCCGAGAAGATCGGCTTCAAGCCGTTCGACTACACGAAGGCCGGCGTCTACGGCGACCCGGCCTGGCTGAAGCTGGCCGGGGCGTACGAGCTTGCCGAGGTCGAGTTCGCCGATCCGCCGCCGCCGTTGCCGCCGCTTGTCTTGCGCGACGACTTCGAGCTCTCGCCGTCCGGCGCCGAGCCGGCCGAGGCCCGCACGTATCACGGCGGCAAAGGCGACGCGGCATACGCCAGGGTCGTCACCGGCCACGGGGCCGGCGGGTCGGACCGCTCGGTGAAGCTCCAGGACGCCCCCGACCTGGACCACTTCTACAACCCCCATTTCTTCTACTCGCCCGGCCATACCGCCGGCGTGACCCGGCTGGCGTTCGACTTCCAGATCGAGCAAGGCTCCGTCTGGTTCCTCGACTGGCGCGACAACTCGCAGCCGTACCGCGTTGGGCCGCACCTTTCGGTCGGCGACGGAAAGCTCCACGTGCCGGGCGTCGAGCCGATCGACGTGCCCGCCGGCGAGTGGGTCCACGTCGAAATGGCCGCCGGCCTTGGGGACGATTCAACCGGCACGTGGGAGCTGACCGTCACGCTGCCCGGCCAGCAGCCGGCGCAATTCCAGAAGCTCAAGCCCATCCATGGCGAGTGCAAAGAACTCCACTGGCTCGGCTTCTGCAGCACGGCCAACCACGAGACGGCGTTCCACCTGGACAACATCGAGTTGACGAACCCGAAAATCGAGTAGGCCAACATCTGGAGCAAGAACCCATGAAAACAAGCAAGCACAAACCGTTTTGGGCGGCCA
>JBDRTC010000320.1:0-2312 GCA_043824335.1 Planctomycetota bacterium
CCCTGGGACGGATTCACAATGCTGTCGTGCATTGCGAAGTCGATGGGTTCATTGACAAGGCATTCGTTAGCGCGGACAAGCGTCGTAACAAGCCTTTGCCGCCAGCCCCGGCGTTTGTCGGCTTTCAGAAGCCCGTCGCACCCGGGCCGAAGATCAAGATCTCATGGCCTCCCGACAATGCCAAAGTCCGGGTGCTGCGGGACCAGTTGGAGATGCCGCCCGAGGACTGTCGACTGGCGATCAACGGTACCGTCTCTGGGGCGCCCGCCGGGTCGAGGGTGGAGGTGTTTGTCGGCACGAACGAATGGTACCGGCAAGACCCGCCAACTCGACGCGGCGGTCTCTGGGGCGACCGAGTGTATCTCAGGGGCGAAGGAGCGGCGAATAGCCATCGGATCCACGCCCGGCTGCTGGACAGTCGAGGGAACGAACTCGCGCACGATACCGTAGAACAGATCGTCCGAATCGATGAAAGCCCGGGAGGCCGTCCGAAGCTGCAGCCGATGAGCATCAAGGCCGCCGAGTTCGGCAGCCGACGCGGAGTCTCCACGGACGGTGAGGGGATCACCATCGGGGGCGGACCGAATGGGCCGTTCAGCGGCGGCGGATCGGCGTCGTGTCGGGTCGAGCTGCCCGAAGATGCCTCGACGCTGAAGCTCGCAATGGCGATCTGGCACGGCACTGCCAGCCAGCACGGCAAAGGTCTGCACTCCAAGCGCTCGAGAGGAACGGCCAGGGTCTCCATCAACGGTGTGGTCGTTCACACGATTACCTGCCGGCATCGGCACATGCACAACGACTATTGGCCGGAGGAACGGGCGGAACTCGGTCGTGAGCTTCCCGAAATCGATTGTCAAGCCAGGGGAATCAGGGGGCGTACGCTGACGATCACGATCGAGACGTCGTCGAACACGTGTATGGATCTTCGCACACTCGAAATCGAACCCGCAGGCCGCTAGGCCGTATGCTTAAGGAGAACCCGAAATCGGCGTCGTCACAGTCTGGTGATGCCGAGTCTGACGGCCGTGTAGTGACTGCCAAAAGGCCCAACCATGTCTGGCACACGGATCTGACGGCTGTGCCCCTCGGAGCCGGTTTTTGGTGCAGTTGGCTACCATTTGCTTTGCCACAGTGTTGGCCCTTCTGCTGGTGGGTAGCCGTCGTAGCAGATCACTACTCCAGACGTGCCATGGGTATCACCATATTCAAAACGGAACCGAGTGCAGTTGCTGTCCGCGCGTTTCTCGGGCGAACGATCGCCGCCAGTGAAGCCAAGCCGAAGCATCTCATCTCTGACAAAGGTTCGCAGTTCTGGCCCTGCGAGGACTTCAAGGGCTGGTGCGATCGCAAGGACATCAAGCCTCGCTTTGGTGCGGTCGGTGAACACGGGAGTATTGCCCTGGTGGAACGGTTCATTTTGACGATGAAGTTGGTGCTTGCCCAGTTGCCGTTGATTTCCCTTCGTCGCCAGTCGTTTCGCAACGAGTTGACCATGATCATTCAGTGGTACAACGAACATCGACCACACGACTCGCTTGGAGGCAAGACTCCGAATGAAGTCTACGAGGCTCGCTTCCCTGCCAACCGCAAACCCAGGATTGAGCCACGCGCCAGTTGGCCCCGCAGTTCACCATGTGCCAAGCCTCAAACGCTGGTTGCCGGGAAGCCGGGACAACGGTTTGAGATGACGGTCGACTTCTACAGGAAGCGTCGACATCTACCCATCGTAACGCTGAAGCGAACTGCGTAGTCGTCCGCGGATGCGGGGCGTCGTGTGCTGATGATAGGTGTTCATGGTGTGGACAAGACGATTCTTTCAGCCGATTGCTGATGAACGAGCATTTCCTTCTGGCAATCTGAGGTACAACACCCACGGTGCACGACCTATCCTGAGGATTCAGCGCGAAATTGTGGCGCGAAAAAGTCGGTGGACGGGCACAGTAGGATTCGGTTCCGAGTGGTTCTTTTCGTATCAGAAGCTCGAATCCTTACTCGTTCTTGAACCATGTCTCGGGAATACGGAGCGACCAGACCTCGCTGTTAAGGGGCCTGGCGTGACCGCCAGCCACCCAGATCCTGTCTTTGAATACGAAAGCCGAGTGCTCGTGGCGTGCACTCCAAGTCACGTCAGACTTCAACTCCGACCATTTCTCTCCGTCCTTTGAATGCCAAACGTCTACGATGAGCTCATTCCCGTGAGTCGACCCTCCCAAGACCCACATCCGGTCTCGATAGACAACCGCTGAGAACCATATCCGTGCTTTCCACGGGGCCTGTTCCATCGCCCTGTTCCAGTTCACCCCATCCGCTGA
>JBDRTC010000321.1:0-22859 GCA_043824335.1 Planctomycetota bacterium
CAACTACACCAACGCCAGTTTTCTGATCAACGAGGAGTTCGACTTCCATGAAGCGGAAGGGGTGTTCAGCGGATACGATCCCGAACAGCGCAAGTACGACAAGTCGAGCTGGCAATACGAGGTCGACGACGGCGGCCCCAACGGCGGAGTCGCGGAGCCGGTGAAGGATCCCACGCTTCGGAATCCGCGGTGCGTGTACCAATTGATGAAGGAACACTACGCCCGCTACGACCTGGACACCGTCTCCAGCGTGACGGGCACGCCGGTGGGGGCGCTCCGGCGCATCTACGAGGCCTTCGCCAGCACCGCTGCCCGAAACAAGACCGGCACCATCACTGAACTTTCGCAGATTTTCTAATGGATTTTGATGATGCAAAGAAGACGGGGTTCCTTGTAGACTTTGCGTGGTTACAAGCGTCGGAGACGCGCGCAAAGAACAAGGAGGTCCCCGTCCATGTTTACGAGCATACCCTCTCTCGATCCAGTTTTGCAGTGTCTGCTGCCTGCCTTTACCCAACCGTCGTTCCAGACGCACATCGACGTGCTGCTCGGTTGGGTGATGTGCTTGAGCAAGCGGACCGAGTACGGAGTGTTCCAAACCATCCAAGCCGATACGCCTGTTTCTCGGAAGGAGCGGCATCCGTTCGACCGCTTCTACAACTTCTTCAGTCGTTCGGCTTGGACGGTGCACGACTTGGCCCACCAGGTGGCGGTGGCGATCGTCGGCGGGCTCAACCCACGCGGCCGGTTGTACCTGGTCGTCGACGACACGTTGCTGCACAAACGGGGCAAGCATGTCTACGGTTTGGGTTGGTTCCGCGATGCGGTGGCCTCGACGGCCAAACGAGTCGCGACCGCCAGCGGCAACCACTGGGTGGTGGTGGGATTGGCGATTTGCATTCCCGGAACCAGCAAGATCTACTGCCTGCCGATCCACGCCATGCTGCATCTTGCGGGCAAGAACCAGAAGAGCGAGGCCACGTTGGCCAAGGAAATGCTCCAGGACATCCTGGGATGGTTCCCCGATCGAAAGCTGGTTTTGATCGGCGACGGGGCGTATTCGGCGAAAAACCTGCTCGGCGATCTCAACCCGCGGGTGACGTACGTCGGCGTGATGCGTGCCGATGCGGCCATTTACGATCCGATCGTGCCGAAGCAACCCAAGAGCAAGCGCGGACCGAAGCCGGACAAGGGTCCTCGTTTTCCCAACCCCAAGGAGGCCGTCAAGAAGGCCGATGGCAACCGCAGTGGACGGGGACCGTGGACTTGGAAAACGGTCCAAGCCAGGGCCTACGGCGTGACCCGCAAGTTGCAGGTGCTGTCGTTTCAGGCGATCTGGCCCGAGGTGCATGGGTTACTGCCAATTCTGGTGGTGTTGGTCCGCGACCCGCTGGGCAAGTTCCAGGACAAGTATCTGTTCACCACCGATGTGGATGCCGACGTAAGCTGGGTGATTTCGACGTTCTCCCGGAGATGGTCAATTGAGGTCGCTTTCAAATCGAGCAAGCAAGTGATGAAGATTCAAGCTCCGCAACATTGGTGCAGGCAGAGTATCGAGAAGCTGTCGCCGTGGGTGTGGTTGATGCAAAGCGTGATCAGCTTGTGGTACTTCACCGAGGGCCGCAAACTGCCCGCAGCACAGGCCGCGCGCCGGCGTTTCGGCGCGTGGGACACGGAATGGTCGCTGCTGCATATGCTCCGCATTCTCCGTACGGCCATCCTCACAGACACAATTAACCCCAAGTCGGCCACAAAGGCCGACCTGTACCAATTACTCGATGACCTGGAAAACTACCTAGCTCTCGCCAATTGACCGGCTTGAAATCTGCGAACGTTCAGAAATCCTAGAACCGATTCCTCAACCGAACCCGAACCGCCAAGAAAAGGCCCCTCCGGGCCTAGGCGTGGAGCGTACGCAAACAATCCGCCAGGAGACCCCAAAAAAACTTGCCAGGAGGCCCTTGACTCCAAAGGCTCTTTCAGGGATGGGATTCGGAAGCGATGGAAACCAGGTTTTCAAAGCGTCTGAGTGTCGGCTCAGCATTTTGGCCCTTCGCGATGAAGATGCGACTTCTTCTGCGGAACGTTTCTCAAACCGCCCGTTCTATTGCCGGTCGTTGGTTTTCGCTGCCAGCGCCATCATCTTGCGGTTTCTTCTTTACTCTTCTCGGTCAAGCACTCGCGGATTTCCGCCGCGCCGTGCCGCGATTCCGTAGCTTTCGTGGAAGGCGTATCTTCTTGATGCCTTCCGTGAATAATCGCTTTTCCTCGTGTTTTCTGGGGGTTGCAGCGGCCGGGCAAGATATCGCTAACTTTGGCACGGCGATTGCGTAGTCAGCCAGTCACCTAGAGTGGAATGTAACCTCCGTTTCGGATCACAGCCAAGGCAGGCCGAAACAGCAACGGGAGATCGCCGATGGCAGCGGCAACCGCCAAAGAGTTGAGTGACGACTTCCTCGAACACGTGTACGCCTTGCCGCACGGGGAAAAAATCAAGCAGTGCCTTCAGTGCGGCACCTGCTCGGCGTCGTGCCCCTCCAGCGCGGCCATGGAATACGGCCCTCGGGAGATCATTGCTTCGTTGCGGGCGGGCATGTTGGATCGGGTGCTCAATTCGAGGACCGTTTGGCTCTGCGTATCCTGCTACTCGTGCACGGTCCGTTGCCCGGCCGCGATCCCGTTCACCGACGTGATGTATGAGTTGAAACGTCTGGAAGTCGAAAGGGGCCTCTCCAAGGATGCCAGTGGAGCGATGATGGCCCAGGCCTTTGCCGAGACGGTGGACAAGTACGGCCGCAACGTGGAGATGAAGCTCCTGACCAAGTACTTTCTCCGCACGAACCCGTTAAAAGCGTTGATGCAGGTCCCTCTGGCGATGAAGCTTTTCTTCAAGGGCCGTCTGGAGCTGTTCGGCCGGAAGATCAAGGGGCTGGAGGGCTTGAACAAGATGTTGGCCGCCATCGAGGAGAACGGAAAGAAATGATCGACGCAAAGCCTCAGGCCTACTCGTACTTTCCCGGCTGTTCCCTGATGGCAACGAACCGGGCGTACGACATTTCCACCCGAAGCGTCGCCGACGCGCTCGGGATCAAGCTCACGGAGCTGGACGACTGGAACTGCTGCGGAGCGACCGGGTATCTGCCCATTCGTGAGAAGCGGTCGTTCGTCCTCTCGGCCAGGAACCTGGCGATTGCCGAAAAGCAGGGACGCGATCTGGCCACGATCTGCAACGCCTGCTACGTGGTGCTCCGCAAGACGAACAAGTACATGGCCGAAGATCACAAGCTCCACGCCGAGATCCGCACCGCCTTGGCGGCCGGCGGGATGGACTACACGGGCAAGGTCCACGTGCGCCACTTCCTCGACGTCGTGGTGAACGACGTCGGCGAGGAAACCGTCAAGTCGCGAGTCAAGCGTGACCTGTCCGGGCTGAAGGTGGCCTGTTACTCGGGCTGCCAGTTGAGCCGACCTTTCGACGATCTCGACGACCCCGAGTACCCGGTGATGATGGACCGGCTCGTCGGCTGGATCGGCGCCGAGGCGATCCCCTTCGCCATGAAGGCCAAGTGCTGCGGCGGAATGGCGATGACCACGCATCCGGATTCGGGCCAGGTGCTCACGGCCAAGATCCTCAGGGCGGCCAAGACCCAGGGGGCCGATTGCGTGGCCACGGCCTGCCCGCTGTGTCAAATGAACCTCGAGGCCTTTCAGGCCAAGGTGGCTCGGGCCATCGGGGCAGACTGCGACATACCCGTCCTCTACTTTACCCAACTGGTCGGTAGCGCCTTCGGCTTGTCGTCCAAGGCGCTGGCCCTCAAAGATAGTCTTACGCCGGTGGAAACCCTCTTGGCGGAGAAGGTTGGTGGTTAGATGAACGACGTGATCCGCGACGAGAGACGCATCGGCGTCTACATCTGCCATTGCGGGACGAACATCTCCCACACCGTCGACGTGGAGGCGGTGATGGAACACGCCAGGAAGCTGCCCGGCGTGGCGGTCGTCAGAGCGTACAAGTACATGTGCTCCGACCCCGGGCAGGAGATCGTCAAGAGCGACATCAAAGAGCAGCGGCTCACCCGTGTCGTGGTCGCTTCCTGCTCTCCGCTGATGCACGAGGAGACGTTTCGCAAAACGTGCGAGGAGGCGGGGTTGAACAGCTTCCTCTTCCAGATGGCCAACATCCGCGAGCATTGCTCTTGGGTCCATTCCGACGGCCGGGAGGCCACCGGGAAAGCGAAACGACTGGTGGCCGGGGCGGTCAGGCGGGTCTGGCACCACGTGCCGCTGGAGGAGCGCCAGGTCCCGGTCCGGCCCGAAACACTCGTCGTCGGGGCGGGTATCGCCGGGATCGAGGCCGCTTTGCGGATCGCCGACTCGGGGAAGAAGGTCTACCTGGTGGAGAGGGAGCCCTCGATCGGCGGGCACATGGCCCAGTTCGACAAAACCTTCCCCACGCTCGACTGCGCCGCCTGCATCCTGACCCCCAAGATGGTTAACGTCGGGCAGCACCCCAACATCAAGCTTCTGAGCTATTCGGAAGTCGAGCACGTTTCCGGGTACGTGGGCAACTTCAAGGTGAGTATCCGGCGCAAGGCACGGTACATCGACGAGGAGAAGTGCGTAGGCTGCATGCAGTGCATCGATCAGTGCGTGTTCACCAAGCCCAAGTTCCCCAACGAACACGACCTGGGCTTGGGCTTGAGAAAGCCGGTGTACGTGCCCTTTCCTCAAGCCGTCCCCCAAGTGCCCGTCATCGATCCGAAAACGTGCCTGCAACTAACCAAGGGCAAGTGCAAGCAGAAATGTGTGGAGGCCTGCGCCGAGCGGAACGCCATCGAGCTGGACCAGCAGGACCGGATCGTCGAGGTCGACGTCGGGACGATCATCGTCGCCACCGGCTTCGATCTGTTCGACGCCGGCAAGATCACCCGCTACGGCTACGGGCGCCTGAACGACGTGGTCAACTCGCTGGAATTCGAGCGGCTCAGCCACGCCAGCGGCCCCACCAGCGGCGAAATCATCACCAGCAAGGGCAAGACGCCCGAGGCGGTGGCGATCCTCCACTGCGTGGGGAGCCGCGACGAAAACTACCACGAATACTGTTCGCGGGTCTGCTGCATGTACTCGCTGAAGTTCGCCCACCTGGTTAAGGAAAAGACGGGGGCGGAGGTCTACAATTTCTACATCGACATGCGCACCCCGGGCAAGGGGTACGAGGAGTTCTACAAGCGGCTCCTCAACGAGGGCGTTCACTTCATCCGCGGCAAGTGCGCCGAGGTGACCGACGTTGCCGAAACACCCGAGGAGCGGGGCAAGCTCGTGGTCGTCGCCGAAGATACGCTCCTGGGTCTCACGCGGCGGGTGCCGGTCGACCTGGTGATCCTCTCCTCCGCGTTGCAGCCCCGCAGCGACGTCGACGAGGTCGCGCGTACGTTCTCGCTCAGTTGCGCTCAGGGCGACTTTTTCCTCGAAAAGCACCCCAAGCTGGCCCCGGTCGAAGCCGCGACAGACGGCATTTACCTGGCTGGTGCCTGCCAAGGGCCCAAGGATATCCCGGATTCCGTGGCCCAAGGCGCCGCCGCGGCCGCCTGTGCGCTTTCCCTGATGGACGGGGGCGTGGTCACGCTGGAGCCGATCAGCTCGGAAATCGACGCCGATCGCTGCAGCGGCTGCAAGACCTGCCTGAGCGCCTGCCCGTTCAGTGCCATCGAGTTCGACGAGAAGGAGAAGGTTTCCGTGGTCGTCGAGGAGCTTTGCAAGGGCTGCGGTACGTGCGTGGTGAGCTGCCCCTCTGGCGCGGCCAGCCAAAAGGGATTCGCCGACGTTCAGATCTACTCCGAGATGGAAGGCATCCTCGCGTCGGGAATTGCGGATTGAAGAATGTAAACTGCAAATTGAAAATTGAAAACTGACTGCGGGCGCGGCAACGCCGCTTGCGGCTTAACACGCCCTACGGGTGTTTTTGGGAGAACCACTACCATGCCGGAAGCAACCTTCGAGCCGAAAATCATCGGCTTTCTCTGCCGCTGGTGTTCTTACACCGGCGCGGACCTGGCCGGGACCAGCCGGATCCAATACCCTCCCAACGTGACGCCCATCCGGGTGATGTGTTCGGGCCGCGTCGACCCCACGTTCGTCGTCAAGGCCCTGGCCGGCGGGGCCGACGGGGTGCTGATCGCCGGCTGCCACCCGGGCGACTGCCACTATCAGGAAGGCAACTACAAGGCGCTTAGGCGCTACCGGGCCCTCCTGAAGCTCCTCGACCAGTTCGGCATCGAGCGCGATCGGGTCCGGCTCGAATGGATCTCCGCCTCCGAGGGAGATCGGTTCGCCGCGGTCGTCAAAGACATGACCGAGAAGCTCAAGTCGCTCGGCCCGCTCGATTGGCCGGCCAACTGGGAAGAGAATGGCGAGCGGCTTGAAGCGCTCGAGGGTATCGTAAAAGAGCACGAAGAGGCGATGGAGGTCCAGCCGTGAGCACCGGACCAGGCACGAGCACGGAAACCACAGCCGCCGCCCCGCCCAAGGGGAAGCTGGCCCTCTACTGGGCGGCTTCCTGCGGCGGGTGCGATATCGCCGTGCTGGCGATCAACGAGAAAATCCTCGACGTGGCCGCGGCCTTCGACATCGTCCTCTGGCCCGTGGCCGTCGACGCCAAGGTCCGCGACGTCGAAAAAATGCCCGACGGCTCCATCGACGTCTGCCTTTTCAACGGCGGCATCCGCACGAGCGAGCAGGAATACATGGCCCACCTGCTGCGGAAGAAGTCAAAAGTCCTGGTCGCCTTCGGCTCCTGCGCCCACGAGGGCTGCATCCCGGGCCTGGCCAACATGAACAACCGCGAGGAGATCTTCAACACGGCCTACCGGGACACACCTTCCACGGTAAACCCCGAGGGCACCCGGCCCCAGCGCGAAACCCAAGTTCCTGAGGGCACGCTCCATTTGCCCATGTTCTACGACACGCTCAAAACGCTCGACCAGACGGTCCCCGTCGACTACTACCTCCCCGGCTGCCCGCCCGAGGCCGACAACATCTGGGCCGCCATCGTGGCGATCCTGGAAGGAAAGCTGCCGGAGCCGGGCTCCGTGATCGGCGCCAAGACGACCGTCTGCGACGAGTGCGAGCGCGAGCGGGGCGAGAAGAGAATCAAGCGGTTCCACCGCACCTGGGAAATCATCCCCAACGCCGACACCTGCCTCCTGGAGCAAGGGCTCCTCTGCTGCGGTATCGCCACCCGGGCGGGTTGCGGGGCCCTGTGTCCCCAGGTCAACTCCCCCTGCATCGGCTGCCACGGCCCCAACGACGACGTGCCCGATTTCGGCACGCGCTTGATGAGCGCCCTGGCTTCCGTGATCGACTCCAACGACCCCAAGGAGATCGACCGGATCATCGAGGAGGGCCTTCCCGACCCGGTGGGCACGTTCTACCGCTTCAGCCTGGCGGCCAGCCTGCTGCGCCGCAAGAAGCGATCCACCAACGGCAACGGCGCCGAGGCGTAGTCCAGGAAATGAGTTGGGCATCGTAGCGAGGAGAATCAGGGAATGACACGCATTTCCATAGATCCGATTACCCGGCTGGAAGGTCACGGCAAGATCGACATCTTCCTCGACGACGAGGGGAACGTCGCCAACGCCTATCTTCAGATCCCCGAGTTGCGGGGTTTTGAAAAGTTCTGCCTGGGCCGTCCGGCCGAGGACATGCCCAACCTGACCAACCGCATTTGCGGCGTCTGCCCCGAGGCCCACCACATGGCCTCAACCAAGGCGCTGGACGCGCTCTTTCACGTCGACCCGCCGCCGGCGGCCAAAAAGCTCCGCGAGCTGTTCTACAGCGTCTTCTACACGACCGACCACACCACGCACTTCTACGCCCTGGGCGGACCGGATTTCGTCGTCGGTCCCGACGCCCCGCCGGCCGAACGCAATATCCTCGGCGTCGTCGCCAAGGTGGGCATGGACATCGCCGGCAAGGTGCTCAAGATGCGCCGCGACGGCCACAACCTGATCCAGATGATGGGCGGCCGGCGCGTCCATCCCAACTGGGGGCTCCCCGGCGGCGTCAGCCGCGGAATCAACGAGGAGCAGCGCCAGGAAATCGAGGCACGCGGCCGCGAAGCCATGGAGTTCGCCAAGTTCACCCTGAAGATTTTTGAAGACGTGGTACTCAAAGACACCAAGTACAACTACGTCGACATCATCCTTAGCGACACGTACACGCACCGCACGTACAACATGGGCACGGTCGACGAGAACAACCACGTCAACTTCTACGACGGCATGATCCGCGTCGTGGGGCCCGACGGGGAAGAGCACGCCAAGTACCACGCCGCCGACTACCGGGAGTACGTGGCCGAGCGGGTCGAGCCGTGGTCGTACCTGAAGTTTCCGTACCTAAAGAAAGTGGGCTGGAAGGGCCTTGTCGACGGAATGGACTCAGGCGTCTACAAGTGCACGCCGCTTTCGCGCCTAAACGCGGCCGACGGCATGGCCACCCCGCTGGCACAGGCCGAGTACGACCGGATGTACGACACCCTCGGCGGCAAGCCGATCGACCATACGCTGGCCACCCACTGGGCCCGGCTCGTCGAACTGCTCTACGCCGCGGAGCGCTGGGTCGATTTGGCCACCGACCCGGAGATCACCAGTGACGAATATCGGGTCCTGCCGACGGAAACACCCACCGAAGGTGTCGGGTGCGTAGAGGCCCCACGGGGGACACTCACGCACCACTACGCGACCGACGAACGCGGCATCCTCACAAAAGTGAACCTGATCGTGGGAACCACCAACAACAACGCCCCGATTTCGATGTCGGTCAAGAAGGCTGCCCAGGGATTGATCCACAAAGGCAAAGTCAACGAGGGTTTGCTGAACATGGTGGAAATGGCCTTTCGGGCCTACGACCCGTGCTTCGGTTGCGCCACGCACAGCCTGCCGGGCCAAATGCCCCTGGAGGCGACCATTCGCAATCCCGACGGCGAAGTGCTCCATCGACTTTCACAATACATAGGCTGAGCGACGGGCCGACGGTCGCGCAGCCGGTCGCTGGGAAAACACCTGTACCGACCGGAATCGATCGGCGTGGTCTTCTCATGAGAACCCTGGTACTGGGACTCGGCAATCCACTGGTGAGCGACGACCGTGTCGGTCTGTGCGTGGCAGCCGACCTGAGGCCCCGATTGGCCGGCCGGCCGGAAGTGGAAGTCGAGGAAGACTACTGGGGAGGGCTTCGGCTGATGGAACGGATGATCGGTTACGATCGGGCGATCGTCATCGACGCCATCTGCACGGGGGCCGCCCCGGGCACGATCCACTGCCTGACCCCCGACGCGATCCCCACGCAGCGGAGCGCCTCGGCCCACGACGTCAATCTACCCACGGCGCTCGCGTTCGGCCGCCGGGCCGGCGTCCACTTACCCCGCGACGAAAGCATTCTCCTTGTGGCTATCGAAGCCGCAGATGTCTTGACGTTCTCCGAGGAGTGCACACCCGCTGTCCGGGCGGCCATCCCGCGGGCAGTCGATCACATCGTTCAGGCCCTTGACTCCTGACTACGCCGGGTGCACGCATGGAACACACGGCCCCCCAACTGCCAACCGTTCGTCGAAAGGCGATTGCCGTGACCGGGATCGTGCAGGGAGTTGGATTCCGGCCATTTGTATACAATGCAGCCCAATCAGTGGGGCTTTCGGGTTGGGTTACCAACGACGCCGATACGGTGCGGATTGAGGCTCAGGGCGCTGGGCCGCCACTAAACGTGTTTCTCGACATGCTGCGCAACCATCCTCCGCCGCAAGCCCGGATCGACTCGATCGAGATCGCTGACATCGTCTCCCAGGACGGACAGCCCGGGGGTTTTGAAATCCACACCAGCAGCGCTCGGGCAGCTCCCCGGCCCACCATTCCTGCCGACCTGGCCACATGTGGGGCGTGTCTCGAGGAAATCCGCAACCCGATCGAGCGACGTTACCGCTACCCCTTCACCAAGTGCACCAACTGCGGGCCGCGTTGGTCGATCGTCAAGCGGCTGCCTTACGACCGGTCTCGGACATCGATGGTTCGGTTTACAATGTGCCCGAGTTGCCAGGCCGAATATGACAATCCGGCCGACCGACGTTTTCACGCCCAGCCGATCGCCTGCCCACGCTGTGGACCGACGTTAACACTGCTCGATTCGGGCGGCAGTGAAACGGCCGCCGATGAAGAGGCGTTGTCGGCGGCGGCCAGAGCCCTGCGAGCCGGCCAAATCGTGGCCCTGAAAGGCTTAGGTGGCTTTCAACTGCTGGTCGATGCCACCAACACTGAGGCAGTTGCCTTGTTGCGCAAACGAAAACATCGTCCTGACAAACCGTTTGCCCTGATGCTCCCCTCGCTGGAGGAAGTCCGGCGGCGCTGCCATGTTTCAACTCAGGAAGCCAGGGCGCTGTTGTCGCATGAGGCCCCCATCTTGCTGCTCCGGCGCCGACACGCCGAAGTTGCGGGCGACGGCTCACTCGGCGACACGTGTGACGATGTGGTCGCGGCCGCCGCTCCTGGAAACCCGTACCTGGGCGTGATGCTCCCCTACACGCCGTTACATCATCTGCTGACCACGGCGGTCGATCGTCCGATCGTCTGCACCAGCGGGAACCTCTCGGAAGAGCCGATGGCGATCACAACCGACGACGCGGTTGAGCGCTTGGGGTCGATTGCCGACGTGCTGCTTACGCATGACCGCCCGATCGTTCGCCCGGTGGACGACTCGGTTGCTCGAATCGGTCCTGACGGACTGCAAGTCCTGCGTCGCGCCCGAGGATATGCCCCCTTGCCGATCGAACTCGGTTTCGCGGCTCCTACGATCCTGGCCACGGGTGGGCATCTGAAGAACACGGTCGCCCTGAGTTTAGGTCCACACCCGACACCCGTGGTTCTCAGCCCGCACGTGGGCGATTTGGACAACCTGCTCGGCGTGCAGGTGCATCGCAGGGCGGTTCGCGATCTGCTCGACTTCTTCGAAGCGGCGCCGGAGGCGGTCGCCTGTGACCTGCATCCCGACTACGCGTCGAGCCGGCATGCCGAAGTGTTGGCCACCAAGTGGGACGTGCCGTTGGTGCGCGTGCAACATCACCATGCCCACGTGGCGGCCTGCATGGCCGAACACCACCTGCAAGGCCCGGTGCTCGGGCTTGCCTGGGACGGAACCGGCTACGGCACCGACGGCACCGTTTGGGGCGGCGAAGCGTTGGTATGTGAGGCCGCGGACTTCACTCGGGCCGCTCACCTCCGCACGTTCGCCTTGCCTGGCGGTGATCGGGCTTCGCGCGAGCCGCGTCGTTCGGCATTGGGGCTGTTGTTTGAGATCATGGGGGAGAACGCGGCCGAATTCGCGGTTGCCGACGGACTCGCCTCGCGCCGGGACGGATGGTTCGGCGAGTCGGAATTGCGGACGCTCTTGTCGGCGTTGAGGCGGTCGGTTCACGCCCCCCGTACCAGCAGCATGGGCCGACTGTTCGATGCGGTGGCTGCACTGTGCGAACTGCCGGCAGTGATCAGCTTTGAAGGTCAGGCGGCCATGGCCCTGGAATTCGCCGCCGACCCGGGCGTCAACGACGCCTACCCATTACCGCTTTCCGACGACGAGCCGGCGGTCGCCGATTGGGAGCCGCTGATCCAGGCCGTGTTGGCAGATCGGGCGGCCGGAGTGCCGGTTGGCCGGATCAGCGCCCGATTTCACAATGCCTTGGCCGAAATGGGCCTCGCGATCGCCCGGCGCTGTAGCTGTCATAAGGTCGTCCTCACCGGCGGGTGTTTCCAGAACACGTTGTTGACCGATCTCCTCCGCACCCGGCTGCTCGAGTCAGGTTTTGCCGTGCACACTCATCATCGCGTTCCGCCCGGCGACGGTGGAATCGCACTGGGACAAATTCTCGTCGCCGCCGCAAAGATCCAGGGAGCATCGCATGTGTCTCGGCATTCCGGGCAAGCTGATTGAAGTTTACGAGCGAGACAACCTGCCCATGGGCAAGGTCGAGTTCGGCGGCATCCGCAAGGAGGTTTGCCTGGCCTACACACCCGAGGCAGACATCGGTGAATACGTGCTCGTCCATGTCGGATTTGCCATCAGCCGCATCGACGAGGCCGAGGCGAAGGAAATCTTCTCATTCCTGGCCCAGATCGAGCGGGCAGCCGGCGAAGCGGAGGAAGAGAAAGCCGCTCCACCCAGCAGCCGGCACCCGCAAACCAAGTGATGCCCTTACGCTCCACGCACATCCAACGAGGTTAGTTTGTGAAATACGTTGATGAGTATCGCGACGCCGACGCAGCCCGGCAATTGGCCGAACTCATTCAGGGCCGTGTTACCCGGCCGTGGCGCATCATGGAAGTCTGCGGCGGACAGACCCATGCGATCCTCCGCTTTTCGATCGACGAGATGTTGCCGCCGGAGATCACTTTGATTCACGGCCCGGGTTGCCCGGTGTGTGTGACGCCGATCGAAATCATCGATAAAGCGCTGGCCATCGCCGCACGGCCGGAAGTGATCTTCTGCACGTTTGGCGACATGATGCGGGTGCCGGGGTCGCACAAGAACCTGTTTGCGGTCAAGTCGACAGGTGGCGACGTGCGGATCGTCTACTCACCGATGGACGCGGTCGCCTTGGCCCAAAAGCACCCCGAGCGACAGATCGTCTTCTTCGCCGTGGGATTTGAGACGACCGCCCCGGCCAGCGCGATGGCCGTGGTCCAGGCATCCAGGCTGAGGCTTGAGAACTTCTCGGTGCTGGTCTCGAACGTGCTGGTCCCCCCGGCAATCCGTGCCGTGCTCGAGTCGCCTTCGAACCGAGTCCAGGGCTTTTTGGCCGCCGGACACGTCTCGACGATCACCGGGATGGACGAATATCGGCCGATCGCCCAGGAACATCGCGTGCCGATCGTGATTACCGGCTTCGAGCCGCTGGATATCCTGCAAGGCATCCTCATGTGCATCCGACAGCTCGAAGCGGGTCGCCATGAAGTTGAAAACCAATACTCCCGCAGCGTCCGAGCCGAAGGCAACCGGGCCGCGATTCAACAAGTCCAAGACGTGTTTCAGACGGTGCCGCGGAAGTGGCGAGGTATCGGCGAGATTCCTGCCAGTGGTCTGGCACTACGTGAACCATACGTAGAGTACGATGCCGAGCGCCGGTTCGACGTGATGCAAATCGCGTCGGAAGAACCGGCCGAGTGCCTTGCCGGCGAAGTGCTCCAAGGCCACAAGAGGCCGCACGAATGCCCGGCTTTCGGCCAACGTTGCACTCCCGATTGCCCCCTGGGGGCACCCATGGTTTCGGCCGAAGGGGCCTGCGCCGCCTACTACCGGTACCGGTACCGGCGCCCAGGCAAGCCCGTATCGAATTACCCAACATCATGAACAACATGAATAGCGATCGCAAAGACGATTTCTCGTGGAGTTGCCCGATCCCGTTGGGAGATGAGACTACGGTGCAACTGGCCCACGGAGGTGGTGGGCGGCTGATGCAGGGGCTCATCGAAGGGATGTTCCTGCCGGCGTTTGCCGCGGACGATGCCACACACCGGCAAACACCTCCGCATGACAGCGCCGTCGTTCAACTCGACGGAGCCCGGCTTGCCTTCACCACCGACTCGTTCGTGGTCAGCCCCTTGTTCTTTCCCGGTGGCGACATCGGCAAGCTGGCCGTTTACGGAACCGTCAACGATCTGGCCATGGCGGGCGCCATACCGAAGTTTCTAAGCGCCGGATTCATCCTTGAGGAAGGCTTGGAAATGAAAACGCTTGCGCGCGTCGTCACGTCCATGCGCGAAGCGGCCCGGGAGGTAAACGTGCAGATCGTCACCGGTGACACCAAGGTCGTCGACCGCGGCAAGGGTGACGGAATCTTCATCAATACGGCCGGGATCGGACTGGTCCCCGCGGGGATCGACGTCTCGCCGAGTCGGGTGGTGCCGGGTGACGCAATTATCCTCAGCGGCGACCTGGGCCGGCACGGTATGGCCATCATGTCGGTCCGGGAAGGGCTGGAATTTGAAGGGGCGCTGGAAAGTGATTGCGCGTCGCTGGCCGGACTGGTCGAGGCCCTGCTGAGGGCCGGCAGCAACATCCATTGCCTCCGCGACCTGACTCGCGGCGGATTGGCCGCCGCGCTAAACGAAATCGCCGGGCAGGCCCAGGTGGGGATCGAGCTGGACGAGGCGGCGATCCCGGTCGCCGAACCGGTGGCCGGCGCATGCGAACTGCTGGGACTGGATCCGCTGTACGTGGCCAACGAAGGGCGGCTGGTGGCCTTTCTTCCGGCCGAGGCGGCCGACCGCGTCTTGGCAATCATGCAATCTCATCCGGCCAGCTCCCAACCGGCCGTGGTCGGACGGGTCACTGCCGATCACGTCGGCATCGTCGAGCTTCGCGGCCTGCTGGGGAGCGGTCGCATCGTCGATCTGCTCGTGGGCGCCCAACTGCCGAGAATCTGCTGAACTCCGCAATTCGGTCGCACTCGGGGTCAAGAAAGACCGCCGACCCATAATTCGTTCCTTACCTCGGACCCACCCCCCAGCGAGCCACGCGGCTGCTCTCCCGGGGCGAGCCAGTCCGATCGATGCTGGAAGGCCCGTTCGCTCTGGTCATCCTCGGTGGGGCACACGACCTGGCGGACAACGTGAGGAAGCTGGCTGGGCGTGATGGCAAGTACGTCAGGGTGACGATGAGGTGGGGGCGGCGGTTTGGGCCCGGGGGGGCGGAGGAGGGGAAGGGCTTCAGCTTCCGGCGCCGAGTTTTGTGGCTGTCCGTCCAAGCCACCTTTCCGAGAGACTTCGGTCAATGCCGCCTGAGCGCCCTATTGAGTGAACTGGTCTTGCAGGAGTTCGATAATCCGGCCGGAACCGGCTGGGCCGGCGGCCTGGCGGGCTGAGGTCTTCAGGCATTGTGCCGAGCATAGGCTGACCGACCGGTGCGAAATCAGAGACGACGTGATCGACCAGCTACGCCCGTGCCGTGGTTGTCGGTCGTTGTCCTGCCCGGGCTGGCGTTGGCCGACCGGGAGACGGCGGCGGCCGTGGCCGACCTGGAGCGTTGCTTAGCGTGGGCGATTATCGAGGGCTGACCCACCCCGCCCGCAATCGAACCGGGCGGGGTTTGCGGCGTTTTTCGGCCCTGTTGCAATGCTGGGGCCAGTTACTCCCAGTAGCCGGTGAAGACCTGGTCGACGGCGTTGATGATCGTATCGTCGCTGCCGGGCTCCGTGCTCCGCAGACGAAGCCTCGCAAACTCATGGAGCCAAGCCACTGCGACTGAAGGCGGCGGATCGGTGATTCCGGCTTCCAGAACCGCGTCATATATCACCGCTACGTCGCGGCCGCCGCCGCCATAGGCGTACACCTGTTCAAAGGAAACGGCCCGATTGGAGAAGTCGGTTCCGCCGAGCTTGCTGAATTTCGAAGTGGCGACGAAGCGGTCCTTCTCGGCGGAACCGTAGAACCAAGCCTCGTCCGTGCCGCCTGCACGCGCGTAGGCATGCACGGAACGGAACGATTCGACCTGGTTTGAGAAGTCGGCGCCTGAAAGTCGGGCCATCTTGGGCCAAGCCTCGAACGTGTCGTTCCCGCTTGAGTCGACCAGCACCGCCACGTCGCTGTTTCCCGGTGTGCTGTAGGCGTACACGTTACCGAACGACAGGGCCCGGTTCTGGTAGTACTCGCCGTAGAGCTTGGCCTTGGCCGGCCAGGCCTTCAAGATGTCGTAGCCGTCGGGATCGTCGTGGAGGTAGGCCACGTCGTCGTTGCCCGGTGTTCCACGAGCCTGTACGTAGCCAAACGAAGCAGCCTGGTTGGAATACCCGGCCCCGGAGAGCGTGGCGACGTCGGGATAAGCCAGGAAGGTGTCGATTCCGTTGGGGTTGCCGACCAGTGCGGCTACGTCCTTGTCTCCCGGTGTGCCGTAGGCGTACACGTCACGGAACGATTTGGCCCGGATGTAGTAGTCGCCGCCGTAGAGCTTGGCCTCGGTCGGCCCAGCCTTCAAGGTGTCGTCGCCGTTGGGGTCGTCGTGGAGGTAGGCCGTGTCGCTATCCCCCGACGTGCTGAAAGCGTGCACGTACCTGAACGAGACAACCTGGTTGGAATATCCGTCGCCCGAGAGTGTTGCGGCGTCGGGGTCCGCCGTGAAGGTGTCCTTTCCCGCTGGGTTGTCCCGGAGGGCGGCCACGTCAGTGCCTCCGCCTCCGTTGATCGTAACCGACTCCACGTTGGCGACCGCAACGCTGTATCCCTCGCCGGAGAGCGTGCCGTGACCGGGCCACAGATCGGCTCTGTCGGCTCCACCCGAGCCAGTGAGCGTCACCGTGTCGTTCCCTCCCAGGCCGTCGAAATCGAGCGTAATCGTATCGCCCGAGACGTCATCCTGCGGCACGTCGTTGAGCGTTACGGTCCAGGACCCTGGCGTCGAGCCGGCGGTGAACACCAAGACGTCAGGCTCGGGCGTGCCGAGCAACCCCAGCACCGCATGCCCCTGTGCCACGCCTTCGCCTGCCACGGGCGGATCGAAGTTACCGACGACCGGCACCGCGAACTCATCGCCAAACTGGGCAAAAAGGTCGTTGCCCAGCGGGATCGGTGAGAAGTGGTGGTCCAGGGTGTTGACCTGACCCGTTATCCGTTCCGTCTTCGCCAGATCATTGGAGATAAGGAAGTACCACTCACCGCCCGTTTCCGGCAGGACGCCACTGCGGTCAGGCACCCACAGGCCGATGTCGTCGATGCCGTCGCCGTCCATGTCGGCAGCCACCGGCCGCTCCCGAACGCCGATGAAGCCGAGGTAGTTGAAGTTGAACTGGGCGTCCCACGTGACTTCAAACGCATCGCCAAGACCGTCAACGGCTAGGTCGAAGGTGAATACTCCCGCGTTGTAAGTTGCCAGATCGTCCAACGTGTCGCCGTCGAAGTCACCGACGATCGGGTAGCCGCCGGTCATGTAGGACGTCGTGATCGGCACGTCGTCGTTGACCCGGTAGTTGTGGTTCCGGTCCAAGAACCATCTGGTGCCGTTGAACAGCCCCACCTCGTCGCCGTTTGCCGGAATTCCGTCGAACTCCCCGGCCACGGGCATCCCGATCACGCTCGCCGGATCCGCCTTGTCGACGTTGGGCACCCCGTCGTTATCCGTATCCACCAGCCATCGGCCCACGCCGCCCACAAACCCGTAGGCTGCCAGCTTGTCGAAGCCATCCGCCGTGTCGCCCCGATTGAGCGCGAAATTACCGGCAAAAACGTAGTCGCTGGTGTACCCGAGCGTGTAGACAAGGTCGCGATTGGTGTGGTCGACGTTGTCGGGATCGAAAGAGAAGTTACCGTTGGTGTCGACGTACACGCTTCCCGCGCTCCAGACGCCGATCTCCGCCCGGCTATCGACGGTGAACCGGGCCACGAAATCCCCGCCGGGCACGCCGTCACCGCTGGGGAAGTTCGGGCCCCCGTTGGGCTCATTCGCGTTCGACTCTCCATCGAAACGGTTGCCTGCCACATCGACCACGTCGTCCTTGACCGTCAACGTGAATCGGTCGTCCGGCAGCGGCTCGGCGAACTGCAACTCGATCGTTGCAGTCGCTTGGCCGCCGTTCACCGGGGCGGCGTTCGTCACGATCACGGCGGTGATGGGAATGATCCCGTTGGCGTCCCCGACCAGGAGGTAGTGCCCCGGGTTCTCCGCCGGATTACCGCCCGCACCGTCCGCCAATGCCCCGTACAGAAAATCGGTGACTCGGAGAGGCAAGTCTCGGACGTTGATTGTGAGACTGTCTACCAGCGGTGTCGGGCCCTCCGGCGCATTATCCGGCTTGAGGCCGAACAGGTTGTAATTCGGACTGCCAGTTATCTGGATGGCCTGTTCCGCGCCGGCTCCATCGGGGTCGAAAACCTGTGGCCCTTGCGTGTCGATGAAGATGTCGAGAACCGCAGCAGCGTCTGGCTGGGCTCTGGACGACTCGTTCCCGGCCAGGTCCTCGGCGGTGACGACGATCTGCCTTCGCCCGTCCAGCGGGAAGCCCGCGGTCGGGTCATTCAGATCGAATTTTCCGGCCAGGTTCCACTGGCCGTTGAGGAAGGCCAGATTTCCGTCCAGCGGCACGGCGACGGTCAGGCCCTGATACACGTCGGAGCCGTTGATCACGCCGGCGGAGACGGGGGCTCCGTCGGCCCACATGCGAACGATCGCGTCCGCCTCGGCCGTGCCCGCGAACCCGGTGGCTGTATCGCTGGTGATGTTGTCGGCGAACGTGGCCGGCTGACCCTCCACGCCCGTGTCGCTCGTGGCCGGATCGATCCCGGTAATCGTCACCGTCGGCGCCTGCGTGTCGACGGTGAAGTGCAGCACGGGCAGCAACGGGGTCGACAACTGCGTGCGTCCGCTGGCCGGACTGGGACTGCCGACGGCATCCGCCTGATCATCGAAGATCCAGGTCGCCGCCGAGACGAGGTACGTCCCGTCTGCTAGGGCCGCCGCGGGCGTGAAACTGTAGAATACCGGATTATTGGCGTCGAGCGGGTCGGCATACCCCTTCACCGTGGTCCGCGTCGTGGTGTTCGTCAGCCACACCTGGACCGCCGCCCCGGAGGTCACGGCAGCGTTTGCCTGCGCCGCCGTCAGGGCCCGAATTTCCGTGGGGTCGCGCGTGTCATTGTTGTTGGTGTCCACAAATTGGAGCACGTCGTCCTGGATGAACAGTTGCGGCCGGTTGTTCTTAGTGATGTTGTCCGCGTTGCTGCGGCCGGTATCGCTTGCCGGGTCCAGGAATGCTCCCGTGGGAATCGGGGCTGGGAAGTTCTCGATCTCAAGATCGTAAACGTTGGTGTTCCCAACCGCGCCGAACACTTTCAAGAAGTATCGCTCTTGCGACACCACGGGAATGACCAATTCCTCGTTGTCGGTCACCGACAAAGAACTCGCGATGACGTTGTCGTGCCCATCGCGAACCTGCATGTCCAGGTTGCCGTCGGCGTGAGGGAAGAACATGTTGATGACCAACTTGCCGGTGTCCTGGGCGGTGATCTGGAAATAGTCCACGTCCTTGTCGTCGTGGATGGTAAGGTCGCGAAGGGTGATCTTCTGCTCGGAACCCAATACGGTGGCCGTCGCCAACGTGTCGTTCTTTTCAAAGCGGTCCTGCTCATCAACCGTGATCGAGTACTGGCCGATCTCCCCATCCTGTCCATCGCTCCGGACCTCGGCAAAATACGTCCCCGGTGCCAGGTTGAGACTCAATTCCGCGTCGAACGAGTCATTCGGGTCGGCCGTTCCAAGCAGAGTGCCACTCGAATGAAAAACTCGCAGCTCGGTGTCAAGGTCGTTGATGTACTCGTCCACGTCCGCGCGAATCTGAATGGGGCCGGAGGAATCGAACACCTGAAAGCTGAAGAAATCGACGTCCGTATTCAACCGTTCGATGATGCCCGTGGCGCTGTGGCGTTTGGCTGCCGGATCGTAACTCATGGCGGTGGCTGTGCCCGTTGTGTTCCCGTGGTCGTCGGCGCGAACGCCGATTGCATTGGTTCCGACGTTGCCGATGATGTTTAGGTCGTTCTGGGGATTGCCTTGGGTATTGGTGCCGTTCGACCAGACTTCGCGATTGAATCCCTGGTCCGGTGTCGCCATAATTCCGTTGGGGATCACCGAGCCAGGCCCAGGGGGGGCGGTGTTAAAATGCCTTAAAGTGAACGCATGGCCGGGTTCGTGCGTGCTGGTGTTACCCTGCTCGAAAGAAGCCACCATGATCGAACCCGAGACGCCGCCAGAATAGGCCCCGAAATTGGCCGCGAACGTGAACCCCGTGTTTACGCCGCCGCCGTTATAGCTGCCGACGTAAGCCACGCCAAAGATCCCGGCGGCCTGCCCCACGATAGGGCCATCGCTGTTGGTAACGACTTGGCGATAAGCGACGCCGTTTGCAAAGCCGCCCGGGTTGACCGTCGTAACATTCATGTTGAACGGGCTGAGGTCCTCGGAGGTCGTGCGCCACAGGTTTTGCATTGCCAGCCGCTCGCCCGGCGAGAATTGGCCTGCGTTCCCGTTAAGGTCGAACGCCACGGCGGCGTAGGGTGTGTTCCCATTATCGACAACCCAAGTGTCACCATTGCTGGCGTGACCGTCGAAGTCGAGGTACAGCGTATCTGTTGCGCCTGCATTGCTGTTGAAAACCGGCACGGCGGCAGCATAGTCCGTATCTGCGAGGATTCGAAGATAGTAATCACCTGTTGTCGCCCCCACCCCGTCAACCTGCACCCAGTAGGTTCCCGCTCCCAGGTCGCGATACAACGAGGAGTCGAGCGAAGTAGCGTCACCCGTACTAGCCGCCGGCTGGTCGAAACCCTCGAAGTCGTATCCGTCGTCATCGTTTGCGATAGCCGCCCCGCCCACGCTGTTGTAGAGCCTCAGTTGGCTGTCGAGCGAGTTGCTCAACCCAACATCTCGCGAGTCGATATCGAAAAAGACGCCCGAGGCTGCGCCCAGCGTGAACGAGAAAAAGTCGTCGTCGGTGCCGTCCGCGATCGATGCGGAGATTGTGAGCCAGTTGTCGGCGGTTGTTGTCAAGATATCGCCGGTGGGCACGATAACGGCATTCGCTGTAGGCCGGGTGTCATTCAGCTCGGTCTCGGCGAAAACCGACAGCAGCTGTCGCTCTTCAAGCGGCTCAAGTCGGAGTCTACGCGCTCGGGGGCGTCGCGCCGTGCAAACGGTTTTCTTCTCGCTCCGAGAACATCGCGGCTTGGATCGCATGCCGAATGGATTGTGCCACGTCATGGTTCGATTCTCCAGTCACGCGAAGGGAGTGTGTGAGTTCCATGTTGCTTACACCGCACCGCAGCAAGGTCGGAAGTGCTCCGTCCCTTCTCACCAAGCCGACGCTGTCACTGCTGTCAAGTCAGTTGCGACGATAGTATGCGTAATTGGAGTTGTCAAGATGGAATAAGAAGAAAATACCAACTGCGGCAAAAGGGTTACATGGGTGGGTGTGCGAATCCTTCCGAATCTCTCCTGTCAGATGTTAAACTGGGAAGTGCAGAAAGAATGCGATGAATGACATGAACAGAAAATATCGGGGCCATGCGTGGTCTGGATATCGGCCGGCTGAGCCTTGCTGCTCGGCGGGCTTTCAGAGCAACACGTTCCATGAGATCCAAACGTGCGCAAGTGCTGAGAGCACCACGCGTTCGGGCCCTCCGCAGGGGCGCGCAAAGAAAAACCGGGCCAGCATGCGAGCTGGCCCGGCAGAGGAACGATTTGAGATTGACGTCGTTGGGAACGACGCGGGAGACGACCTTAACTCTGGGTTACATGGCGAATATGGGTAGAATTCGCCAGTCTTTCCCCGCAGCGCCGTCCCTTTCGTGGATGACCAAGAGGAACCCTCTTCTTAAGCGGCCTCAGTAGCGGTATTCGGCCCGCGCGACCAGACCATCGAAGCTGAGCGAATCGCCGACACTGACCGAGTTGTTCGTCTGCACCGCCTGGATGAACTCGTCGGTGTTCAGGGTGTTGAACCAGCCGCTGAACATGTAACCGGCCGTCGCCCGTAGCCGCCCGTTAGAGCTGCTCCAGCCGCCGCCCACCTCCAGGTCCAAAATGGAGATCACGCCGTCCTCGTTCCAGCCGGTGATGACCACGTCGCCCCGCTGGGTGTCGTTTTGCAGATACCGGGCCCGGAAGTTGCCCCCGACAAAGCTGGCCGCACTGCGACCGTAGAGCATCAGACCGCACACTCCAAGGTGCCGTTCGCCCTCCAAGCCGACACGAATCCCGGCGCCATCGAAACGAACCTGTGAGGAAACCGTCTCCGTGATGACGGCGTTGGTGAAAGTGGAATCGAAGAACTGGTCCAAGTGGCAGTAGCGAATCCCCGCAAAGTAGTGGACCGAGTGCAGGCGGCTGCACGAGAAGAGCCTGCGATAGTCGAGATCGGCAAGCTGAAAATCGAGGTCCAAACGGGCGCGGGCCGCAAGAAAGTCGGTCGGCGCAGCCTGGGCGCCGGGATGGCTGACCAGGGAACGGATCACAAACGGCACGCCGATGGTGATTTGCTCGGTGTCGTCGCTCTCAAAATGCGTGTAGGTGGCCACCAAATCGGAGCATTCGTCCATGAAATAGCTGAAACCGACGCGGACACCCGGCTCAAAGTCGCTGTCGACCACGGCCTCCAGCCCGATCTGGACAGGGGCGGCGCCTCCCGGGGGAACGATCGCCCCGTTAATGGGAACCGCGAACGCCACCTTCTCGTTACCGGGCCGGAGATACAAGAACTCGCCAAACGCCCGCCACCTGGGCATGTAGCAGGGGTCGAGACAATTCCCACTGCAATCGCCGCCCTCGCAGGCCCCGCAGTCGTAGTCATCGCATTGTGCCGGCTCCGCGTCCTGCCCTCGGATTAGGATCAAATTGTCCACATTCGACGATGCACCGGTCTTGCCCAGACCCGCAAACGTGATGTCGTACGCCTGCTGTTCCGAGTGCCCCCCCCGCGGCAAACCGACCAGGAGCAGTGCGACTAAGATCATTGACAATCGAGCATTCATCTTTAGTGTCCCCTTTTTCGCGTCAAGCCGTCAAAGGCGCATTCAGGCTCCGCACCGGAGTCATCGCTAGTATCGTCACCCTCCGCTGCGGGGTGCAAAACAAATGGAATCGCCCTCAAAGTCAACTTGAATGACAAGGTTTCCATAGAACCTACGCATCTATCCCGCTTGAGGCGGGCGGTCTCGTACGATTCAGTCGGCATATGTCTTTTCGGCCCGCAACTTCAGCACAACGTCGTCCCCATCGGCGCCCTTGGACGCGGCCTGCTGCCCTGAAACACCATCTGCCACCAGCAGCATGGCCATAAG
>JBDRTC010000322.1:0-2082 GCA_043824335.1 Planctomycetota bacterium
ATGCCTAACGCACCCAGTCGGGCTACGCCCTCCTTCCGTCCCGCCCACCACCGCCTGTTCTGTTCCCACCATCCTTGTCCTCTCCATCCTTCTACCTCCTTGCCCTCTACTGTAATAAACCAGGAGGCAGTTGTCTCACCCATTATTGGCACGGAGGGTCTGGCGTCTGGGGGAGCTGCTGCCCAAAGCAGAGCCGGCTACCCTGCGGGAAGTGCTGCGCCAGATGGTCAGCCGGATTGACTGCCGATGGGAGGATATCAGCAAGCCAGGGGCTGAGCGGCGCCGGTCCCGGCTGATTGGTGGAACCGTGATTCTACGAGATCAGGAGCTGTTTGCTTGTTTGTTAGGTGGTGGCCACTATGCTGAAGCATAACCTACTTGTTCCGCTTGTTCGCCGACGTGCCGTCGGCGGCTAAACAACCCTGGCAGCGCTCTAGAGCAGGGATTTCAGGTGCTTGATGCTCCGCTCGGCCTCGTCGATGGTTCCGCACTCGACCGACATGACGATGTCGCGGGGGCACTTGCGGAGGGTCGCGATGATGCGGGCCCAATCGATCACGCCGTCGCCGCAGGCGCAGCCGACCGCCGTGCCGCTGACCTTGCCGCGCTCGGAGTCGGAATGCTCGACGGTGATGTCCTTGGCGTGCAGGTGCACCAGGCGGTCGACCACCCGCTCGAGCCAGGAATACGGGTCCTGGCCCGCCAGGTAGGCGTTGCCCGTGTCGAGGTTGATGCCGATGGCGGGTGAGTCGACGAGGTTATAGATGCGGTCGAGCCCGTCGGGCGTTTTCGAGTACTGGGCGTGGCACTCCAGGCCGATCATCACGCCCCGGGGCTCGGCCACCTTGGCCGCCTCGTAGAGCGTGTACCGCATGAGCACGTGGTCTTCCTCTTCGGTGGTCCAGGGGGCCTTGATGCCCTCGTCGGTATTGACGACCGGCACGCCGATCTCGGCGGCGCAGCGAATCGCCAGCTTGAGATACTCGCCGTGGACCTCGGGCCGGCAGATGGGCCCGTGGGCCTGGAAGCCCGAGACCTTCACGCCCGCCTTATCCGCCGCCCGTTTGATGCGATACGGGTCGTCGAACATGGAGACCGTGTGGTAGTAGCCGGCCTCGCTCATCAGCTCCCGGCCGAAGTGGACCATCGGCTCGATATACTCGTAACCCAGCTCGGCGGCCCTTTCCACTCCCCACTCGAACGGCTTCTCATGACGCCGAATGGCTTCCAGATTCATTCCGAGGTAGATGTTCCCCATGACTTTCCTCCTGACTGAAGGCGACAAACTCATCTCGGACCACATTGTCGACGGCCTACGACAAGAAAGCAAGGGGCCGGCTACTCACGCCCAACGCAGATCACCTGCACCTTCCGGCTCGGTAGCGTGAGGGCAACGCCCGTGCGCCGCTGGACCTCGACGGAGAGCGACTGGGCGACCTCGTCCATCTGGTCGTCGCCGTCGGCATCGGGGCCCCGGGTGACCTGGTACTTCCCCGGGGCAAGCTCGTAAAGACGCATCGTCACTTCCCGATCCTCGGGCTCGAGGTTCACGGCCAACAGCTTCACGTGCTCTCGATCGGTCTGGAGCACCAGGGCGGCGAAGTTCGGCGAAGTCCCTTCCCAACTGACGGCCATGTACGGATACTTGGCCTCGATCGGCCCGTAGCCCCCGGTGTACATCAGCATGAGCATCGTGGCCGCGGTTTGGATGGAATGGGCCAGGTGGTCGTTGCTGGTGACGCGCCGCTCGGTGGGGTCGTAGAACCAGGACGTGAGCGGGTCCCAGAGATCCGTCAGATCGCAGCTCAGGTTGTAGCAGCCGTCGGCCAGGAGGTCCTTGTCGCCCGTCGGAAGCCAGCCGACGTAGAACTGGGCGCCGATCGCCCGGCGAGCCATTAGAAACGCGCCGACCTCCAGGGGCTTCCGAACCCACAGTTCCGGCGTGCTCGTGTCGACCCGGGCGTAACTCTCGTATCGCGGGCCCATCACCCCGGCCAGGCGGCGGCTCCAGCGGGCGAAGTGAGCGTCGAACTGGTCGTCGGCGGTGAGGATTCTCCACATCGAGGCGATCACCGCGAGCTG
>JBDRTC010000323.1:0-2868 GCA_043824335.1 Planctomycetota bacterium
AGGGGAAATGGACTTTCTGATTTCTTGTTTCCTCTTTTCCCCCTTTCCCTTTTTTCCTTCTCACACATGAGCTGCACTGCAACGAACCGTTGCCAAATTGAGAATCGAGATGGTTGACGAGAATCCCTATCGCTCGCCGTCTGCCGCGGGCAAGGCCACGTCGCCCAGTGCCGCTCGACCGCGATTCATGTCCCGATTTGAACGTTTTCTCGTTCTGTTCCATCTCATTGGGACTGTTTTCCACGTCCCCTACGTCTTCCTCTTCTTAACGCGCGTGCAGAGGCCGGCTGTTTCCACTCTTGATATTCTCGATATGGCGCTTTTTGGCACTGTGCACATGCTGATGTCACTGTTGCTTCTGGTCGTTTACATCGTGATTATTCGAGACCTGTACCGGCGGGATCATTACACGAGAAGTCAGAAGTTGGTATGGGGCCTGGCATTATTTGCGTGCTGGCCAACCATCTACTTATACTTCTTCTTGAACGCCTGGAAACCGCGCAACAGCCGCGCCGACGACCCCATCGATGCCCCCGACTGCGAGGAAGAGCACGGCGAACGATTACACGGAGCGCCACATGACCAAGCACATCCTCGCCCTGGACGTCGGCACGCAAAGCACGCGGGCCGGCGTGGTCACGACGGACGGCCGGATCGTCGGCATCGCCCAGATCAAGCACGAGGTGGATAGCCCCAAGCCCGGCTGGGCCCAGCAGCGCCCCAACACTTGGTGGACGGAGACGTGCCAAGCGATTCGCCGGGTGCTCGCCGAGACGAACATCGACGCCAACTCGATCGCCGCCGTCTCCTCGTGCGGGCAGATGCACGGCATGGTGGGCGTCGACGAGGAGGGCCGGGTCACCACCGACTGGGTGCAGCTCTGGTGCGACAAGCGATGCCAGGCGCAGTGCGAAGCGATCCGCCGGGAGCACGACGAATCGGAGCTTTCGGCCGTGACGGCCAACCCGATCGTCCCCTCCTGGACCGGTCCCAAGGTCCGCTGGTTCAAGGAAAACCAGCCCGAGGCGTACGATCGGGCGCGGTGGTTCCTGGTGCCCAAGGACTTTATCAACTACCGGCTGACCGGGGTAGCGGCCACCGACCCGAGCGAGGCCTCCGGCTCGTTCCTCTGGGACTGCCGCACTGACGGCTATTCCCAGGCGATGGCCGACGTGGTCGGAGTCGACCTGGGCCGGTTCGCCCCGGTCTTGGCCTCGCACGAGGTGATCGGCACGGTGACGGACGAGGCGTTCGGGCAGTCGGGCGTTCCGGCCGGAACGCCGGTGGTTGCCGGAGGCGGCGACTTTCCCGTTTCCATGCTTGGCTTCGGCATCGTGGGCGAGGGGGTTGCCTCGGACGTGACCGGCTCGAGCACACTTTTCGCCATGCACAGCCCTAAGCCGCTGGTGCATCCGGCCGTGTTCAATCTCCGCCACGTGGTCGAGGGGTGGATCCCGTTCAAGCTGCTCGACACGGGCGGGTTGAGCGTCACTTGGTTGAAGGACCTGGTCACGTCGGCCCGGGAGGAGGAAATCTCGTTCGACGCGCTGGTCGAGATGGCCTCAACCGTGCCGGCCGGCAGCGAGGGGCTGATCTTCTACCCCTACATGCTCGGCGAGCGCCGGCTGGAAAACGCCTCGGCCCGCGGCGCGTACGTGGGAATCACGTTGAACCACAAGATGGCCCATTTCGCCCGGGCGGCGATGGAAGGGGTCGCTTTGGCCATGGCCCTCGACCTGCGGTTGTTCAAGAGCCTGGGCGTGCCGGTGGAACGATTCCTCTGCGTGGGCGGCGGCACCCGGAACCAGCTCTGGAACCAAATCAAGGCCGACGTGGTCCGGATGACGCTCGAGCTTTCCGACGAGCCGGAAGCGGGACTCAAAGGGGCGGCGATCCTCGGCGCCGCGGGCGTCGGGCTCGTTGGCGACCCGGCCACGGTGGCCTGCCAGCGGAGGGGCACCACCCACAGGGTCACGCCCCAGCCGGAATCCGCAAATCGCTACCAGGAGGCGCTGGAAGAGTTTAGCCGCGTGTACGACCACATGCTGGGGTTCTGGCAGGGACGCTGATCGAACCGAGAGAATGCCGGCACGGCGCGTCTTGTTCCGCCACGCGCGAAATTCGGCTACACTGCCATTCGCGTTCACCCAACTTCGGCAGGAGTATCCCGTTTAGCGGCCAAGTCCGCAGGAGTGTCCCGTTTAGCGGCCGACGGCACGTCTGCCCAATCTCAGAGAGGCGCACCGAAGTATCAACGACTTCATTTCACTCCGGGATGCCCCTTCGCTCTCATAGTATTGCTGTCCTTCGCTCTTGGATGGTCGGGTTTGCTCCCGGCGGCCTTTGGCGAGGACCCGTGCCGCCCGCTCACCCAGCCGCGGCTCTTGGCTGAACTGCCGGAAATCTGTCCCACGCCCGACGGCATGGCCCTGGACGCCTCGGGCAACATCATCCTGGCGTGCCCCAACTATGCCGACCAGAGCCACCCGGCGGTGCTCATGAAGATCGACCCGGAAAACCGCGTGCGGCTTTGGTGCCGCGTGCCGATCCATCCGGAAACGGGCGTCGCCTGCCCCATGGGCCTCGCCTTCGGTCCCGATGGCCACCTCTACATTTGTGACAACCAGGGCTGGGTCCAGCCGAACGACAAGGGCCGTATCCTCCGGCTCGAAGTCCGCGACGGTCTCCCCGTCCGCTCCGCAACCGTGGCCCACGGCATGAGCCATCCCAACGGCATTCGCATCCATTGGGGGCACATTTACGTGACCCAAAGCCTGCTGGTCAAGGAAGGCGACGAGCCGCTCATGAGCGGCGTCTATCGTTTCAAGCTCGACGACCGGAATGTTAAGGTGAACAACACGCCGGACG
>JBDRTC010000324.1:0-3488 GCA_043824335.1 Planctomycetota bacterium
CGGCTCGGCCGCCCTCACCGCCCTGGCGCTGCTGGCCGCGTACGTGGAAGAGGTCCGCGTCGGCTTTGATCGGTGGGGGGATTCGGCGCTCGAATCGGTCGAGGAATCCGGCTACTACAAGCTTTCCGACGGCTTCATCGCCCATGTGTCCGAGACAGCAGAAGACCGCGTCACCGGTTACCTGGCATTCTCCGAGGCGCAGAAGAAGCTGAAGGGCGTCGACATAAGCGCGACGAAGAAGATCCCCGACGAGGACTTCCCCGAGGGCGCGGAAGCGACCGCCGGGATGGTGGCGGTCAAGGCCGCGACGATGCCTGACTTCATGCTCTACTATCGGGCCGACCTGATGAACCCGTTCGTGCTGGTGGGCGTTTTCCTGGGGGCCATGGCGACGTTCACGTTCTGCTCCCTGACGATGAAGGCCGTCGGCCGGGCGGCTAAGGGGATGGTCGAGGAGGTCCGCCGGCAGTTCCGCGAGAAGCCCGGCATCATGTTGGGGACCGAGAAGCCAGACTACGAGGCCCCCGTGACAATCAGCACCCGGGCGGCCCAGAAAGAGATGATCATCCCGTCGGTCTTGGGGTTGGGCACGCCGATCGTCGTCGGCCTGGTTCTGGGAGTGCCGGGCGTGATCGGATTGCTGGTCGGCGCGTTGACCTGCGGTTTCTGCATGGCTGTGTTCATGGCCAACGCGGGCGGATCGTGGGACAACGCCAAGAAGTACATCGAGGCCGGCGCCCACGGCGGAAAAGGGACCGACGCCCACAAGGCCGCCGTGGTCGGCGACACCGTGGGCGACCCGTTCAAAGACACCAGCGGGCCGAGCCTGAACATCCTCATCAAGCTGATGAGCATGGTCAGCGTGGTGGCGGCCGGATTGATCGTCCGGTTCGGCATGACGCTGACCGGGTTTGCCATGGCCGGCGGGATCTTGGGCGCGGCCGCTGTCGCCTGGGGTATCTGGACCCTGATGGCCCGCAAACAGCAGGCCAAGCCCGAGCCGGCCGGCGCCGATCCCGCCCCAGCGACGGAGAGCTAAGCGGCGGCCGACAAATAACTTCCCGGTTTCGGAGGGGGACAGTCCCATTTTCCCTGCGGGAAAATCGGGACAGTCCCCGAGTTATTCAACGCGTTTAGCGGCCGACGTTCCGTCGGTCCGCGCGCCGGGCGTAATCGCTCGAGCCTCGCGGCCCGAGAGCCACTATCCGGTAAGTCTTCTCGCCGGCCTTGAACGGCGGGTCCAGTTCGACGCGCACCCGTATGGCGTTGGGCAGGATCTCGCCGCTGGAGTCGAAGTACTGATAGTAGGTCGAGCGGTACGGCGCGTTGGCGTCCACCCACGTCACCAAGGTTTCCCACTCGTCGCTGCTCAGCGAGACGTCTTTCCGGTGTACTTCGTCGCCAAGGAGCGTGAGCACCAGCCGGCTGCGGTGGGAGCCGAACTGCTTGGGCTGGGTCACCTCCGGCCCGCTCATGTGGTTCGACAGGCAGAGAAGACCGCCGGGGCTGTAGATGCGCTTCTTGACCAATTCGTACAATGCGCCTTCATCGGCCTCCAGCGTGGGCACGTCCGGATATGCCTCCCGGTATCCCTCCCCCAGCGGAATCGGCGCGTCCTTCTCGATTCCAAACAACGACCGGTAGGACTGCACAAAGCCATAGGGATCACGCGCGTCGGTAAGGTCGGGGGCGTCCTTCGGATCCGTCGCGCCGTGACACCGCACGCAGTGCCGGTCGAAGATGGGTTGAATCATCTCCTCGTAGTCGAGGATGGCCACGTCGCCCCACGGCGGCGGCTTGGGCATTGAAGGTTCCCGCCCCAAAGCGAGTCTGCTGTGCTTCGGGCTGGTCTTCGGCACGTAGTGCTTGGTCTCATGGCAGCCCACGCAACCGCGGAACTCACCCGGCTTGAACTCGACGTGGCTGCGCATCCGCCGGATTTCCATCATGTTCTCATCCAGTGCCTGAAAGTAGACGGCCAGGCCCGTCGGCACCTTGAAATAGGCCGATCCATCCGCTTCCACCGGCACGGTGCCAATGACCCGAGTGGGCGACCACGTCCAGTATCCGAAGTTCCGTGAATGTTGGGTGCCCGGGGTCCAGCGGATCGGACCCGTATTGTCGTTCTTGCCGAAGAACCATTGCAGCCGCTCAGAAATCCGAAGATACCGGACCGTCCCCGGCTCGACTCCCGGCATCTCACGATTCACGTCGTCCACGTAGCAGATCGCGTAATTCAGCTCGGGGTCCGCGTTGGAAGGCGGCGGCGTTGGCCTCGGGCGCTTGCGGACCGGCATGGGGCACAACACGTCCATGGCCCGGTCACGATGAATCAACTCCTTGTTCCCCCACACGTCGATGTAGTAGGCCGCGTAACTCGTGCTCTCCGGGTGGTGGTAGGCGTAGGACACAAGAAAACCTTTTTCCGACAACGGCCAGGGCGTTTGGTACAACCCTCCGCGGTCGGGCACGCCGCCTTCGGCCACGGTGGGACACGCCCCCAGACCACCTTCGAGCGGACTGCACGAAGGCGTCACGTAGCGCAGACCCTGGGGGTTATTGACCCCCAACGACGGATCCACCACGGCCACCGCCCCTTCAGGCGGGGCATGATGGCCGGTCGCGATCACGACCAACTTCTGGCCACCCGGAATGGAGCGCGGCTCGCGCACCGACTGGGGATCGTTGAAGTGGGCCTTGAACAGGCCGTCGTTCATGGTTCCGTCGGGGCGGATGGTCCACAGCGAATGCGGCCATTGCCAGAACCGCTCCTGGTAGTCCCATCGCATGTAGCCGATGAGTCCGCTAGTCAGGCAATGCGGATACCGGTCGACGTCCTTGTTGTACGTCAAGCGATCAACGCGGCTGCCGTCGGCCGACACGCGGAAGAGATTTGGAAGGCCGAAGTCGCTGTAGGCCAGCGGCGCCGCCCCGCATTGCGAAGCGCCGCACCCGCGGTCGGAGGAGAAGACCACGTCGCCGCTGGGCAGGTAAGCAGGCTCACGATCGCAATAAAGCTTGTCGTCGGTGAGTTGCCGCAATCCGGTCCCGTCCAGATTGATTTCGTAAAGGTGCGTCGGCTCGCTGCCGTTTTCCCAGAAAACGCCGTCCCGAAATCCCACCACGTGGTCAAACACGGTGACCGTAGGCCCGTTTCTCCACGACACGCTCCCCCAGTTGGATTGCCCGTTTCCCCAGTCAGGCTGGCGCACGTAGGCGAACACCAGACGGTCGGCGTCCCACCACAGGTCCATGTCCTGCACGTGCCCGGGCCCCAGTCGCCCGGCGATCAGGGGCCGCAGCGAATCGGCCGGCCCCATGCCCGACTGAACGAACACATCGCCGCCCGGCCGCCGCTCTTTCGGGCGGCCGTGGTTCTGAACGAGACAATCCGGGTGATTTCCCTCGGTCCTGACCGGGACCTGGAAGAACACGACCTCGGGAAAATCCATATCCGGACCGGCCAACACCACTTCCCGGGCGGCGCG
>JBDRTC010000325.1:0-5584 GCA_043824335.1 Planctomycetota bacterium
TCTCGCTACCAGGCCCGAGGAGCTAAAACACTTCCAGACATCGAGTCGCTGGACAGCCGTGGAACGCGTGCAGGGATCCGCTAATCTGTGGCGAATTCGCGCCGAGGAGGACTCGGTCTTGGAACTCGACATCGGTTCCGGAAAGACCCCTCTCTACCTCGCGCCGGGTTTCAGGGGTAAGCTTCACCTGAATCAAGGAGAGTCGGCCTTAGTGTTTGGAGAGGCCTTTATCGCCGAAGTGCCACAGACTCTCGTCATCACCTGGGAAGGCGTGGAGGTTGTCCGTGACCGCCCCTCGGCGGCCCCTCCAGTCCTTCTGACACAAACGGATGCCGTGGTTGGTCTAGTTGCCATTCTGACCATCGTCGTGCTGGCCGGAACTGTCTCATTCGTTTGTTGGCGAAGGGCCCGCAGCGACGGGGAAGTTGACGGGGAACACGCCCCGAACCAGATCGAGCCTAGGATACCGACAACAGCCGGGATCACCAATATCGCTCTCGTGTGGCACGTTGTGTGGATCATCGCGATCATAGGGCACATGGCTTATTCCATACAGGCTGCTTGTGTTCGGTATCCCAGTGAAGAGATGATTCTTGGCGCATTTGCTGGCTTCTGCGTCTCGGGCATGTGGATCACGTTGATGAGCGCCCGCACCCGCAATGTGCCCGGCATCCTCTTCGGTTTCTCGGCACCTCTGGCCGCTGTGCCGGCCATTGTCTTGGCCGTGGGCGAGGTGAGAGCAAACGCGATCCATACTTGCGCCGAAATCTATACGATTTACCCGTTCCTGGCAGTGCCGCTTGGAATCGCAGCCCTCCTCATGTCTCAATGGTCTTTTCGTCGAACGTACGCCAAGGTGCAACAGCTTTCGGGCTGGCGCCTCGCAACCTCTTACATACTCGCAGCCATTGTGGGGTCCTACTTCACTTTGCAGCTCGTCGGTGGCCTATGGCCTGGAATGATGAATTAGGGTGCCCACATTAGCATGTCACGATCGTCAGAAGAACTGCAGAACCGAAGGTCGATTGATAGGGAGAACAGCAATGTACAAGAGCCAGCTTTCACAGGCGCATCTCCGACGGCAAAGAATCTTCAAGGACAGGGCGAACGCCAATCGAACGAGATTCCTCACAATGCCCGGACTGATTCTGCTGACTGCGATGGTCTTCTGGGCAACCCAAACAGCGTGGGGACAGTCTGCCTTTAGAGCTCCAACATTTCGAAGCCCGCCCACATTCCGCAGCCCGCCCTCGTTTCGCAGTACGCCTTCGTTCCGAAGCACACCGTCCTACACATCACGGATGAGTCAGCCCGTCCAGCGGATGCAAGCCAATACGACTCGATTGAACAATTGGTCAAACCAAACGTGGAACCGGGCGAACCAGGCGCAGGATCGGGTACTGCAAAGAGGTCAACTCATGAATCAGCAGACGGAGAAGCGGTTGGATACAGAGCGGATCCTAAGAGACTTTCAGGTTCGCCAACTTCGGGATTCGAACGTATGGCGCGTGCCCGGAAGTTCGCTTCCCGGAGACGTCTTACACGTCGTTCCTTCAACAAATTCACTGAACCTTTCCGGTCAAGCGACGCAAGCAAAACGTCATGCCGTCATTACAGTCTATAACCCCAACAAAGAACCCATCAACTACGCGCTGCGCTGGGGTCGGCAGGGCGAAGCGGAACAGTACACGGTTCAGGCTGATGGCTGGTATTGGCATTCTTGGTCCTACGACTGCAACCATGCTCACGAGTTTCCGACGCCGTACATCTGCTTCGACACAACCTTCACCGACGACAATCCTCAAAAAGAATATGCGCTTGACACATACGTTGCTTCGACAACCGGCCCCGATTACGGCAAACCGTACCACTTTATCATCGAAGACGACGGGGTACATGTTGATATAAAGCAAGGCCGCGGGACCACAAATCCACCAACAGAAGCCGTCAACCTCAAGCCATTGCTGGCGCTACTCGGGCAGACCGTGCCCGTGTCTGACCGGCCCGCCGTAAAGTACGGACTGTCGATCATTACGTTCGACAACCAATCGGGCCAACCTGCCTCCGTACGGTTGGTTGGGCCGACACGGGCCGAGGTGAACGTGCCCAGCGGTGGGCAAGACTCGATTCGATTCGTCGCTCCCGGTAGTTACCTGATCCGTGTCCGTTCCGGCACGCTGGGCAACTACCGTTACAGTGAAGGTGACACCTTCGATGTGACACAAATGGACACGACTTACTCCCTTGTGACGGTCACGCTGCATCCTACCCCGGGAGGCAACTATAGCGTTCGCGACAGTTCGGCAGCCGATTTTCTCGCCGCCTGTCCATGAGAGCTGACTTCACCTACTTGGACCTCTCATTACTCCATGGGAGAAACGACGATGAATAATCTTCAGTACGTTGGCCGCCTTCGATCGGTCCTCGCGTTGTGCATTCTGGCTGGCTGCACGCCGCCACCTAGTCAGCCGATCGGGGCGACGACCGCGCCAACTGCAAACATCACATCACCCATGGCCTGGAACATGCCCTCTCCCGTTGGCACGGAGCCTGTTTGGCAAGGCAAGCCTCTCACCGCGTGGGTACGGCAACTGAATAGTGACCAGGCGACGGAAAGAACGCTTGCCGCCGACGCTCTTCGGAGGATTGGCAAGCCAGCAGCTAAGCCCGTGGCACAACTCCTGCTGCAGCGCCCGTCGAGCGATGCTCAAGATCTGTCGGATACTAGCCCCACTATGGCAATTCTGCTGCTTCTGGCCGAAATCGGTCCTGATGAGGCCACCGCTGAGTTCCTCATTCCACGGCTGAATACTCGGAATACGCGAAAGCGAGCTGTGGTTGCCGCAGCACTGGCCGCGCTCGGAGGCGAGAAGGCCATGGGGGCGCTGCTGATCGATACGTCTGCGCGGATGGCCCACGGGGACATGAAAGATCCTGCAATCGCTGCAGGAGACCGTTTGGTAATCTCGATACTCGAGTTGAGACACGCGCAGGCCAACCGCGGTCCTACTGACATTGTCACCGCATGGAAGGCAAAATACGAGGGCAAGCAGACGAACCTGGATGACGGTGGACCATACGATTTCCTGGGCTACAAGTCAATTGACGATTATCTCTGCGTTATGAGAATCCTGAAAGAGATCGGAAGGCCTTCGGTGGAGCCACTCGTGCCGTTGCTTCGGCACAATAACGAGAAACTACGTCGCGCCGCACTTGCCACTCTGTGCCTGATTGCTGATGACATCGAAGAGCCGGACTATGTTTATCCGCACATAATTTCGGCATTGGAAAGTCATGACGAGGTGTTGAGAGGGTTTGCGTCGTCAGCACTCAAAAGCCAAACCGGCGAGGACTATGGTGGAGACCCATCCAAGTGGCGACAGTGGCTCCAACGTCGGCGTGGCACATCTTCGGTTGATTTCTCAGGACTATCGACACCGGTGCAGATAACGACGGACACTGCTACTCAAGTGGTAGGAAGATTCTACGACGCGGTCCTGCGGGGTGACATCAAAGAGGCAAAGAAGTACTTGGGTGAGGGAAATGACAACTCCCCCTTTATCCCAGGTACTGACTTCGCCACATATTGCAGAGTCGTAACTCTAGACAACAAAACAAAGTCGGCGATCATGAGCGAAACAGACTGGGAAGGGTTGAATTCCCTTTACATGGGTGAAGTCAACGTCATCTTGCTTTGTTTGTCCGAACGCGAGAATGGATTAGCTGGCCTGGCAGCTCCTGGGCTTTCAACGGTAGTACCAGGTAGTAACTACGGGCGGCCTGGCCATTGTTTCGAAATCCACTTCGGCGAGAGGATCTTTCTGGAATCCTTCGGCAAACAGGTAATGCGCAAACTGGACATGTACGGACGCACCTTCTATATTCTCCCCTTTTCGGTGAAGAAAGAAGCTGGCTCCTGGAAGATCGTCGTCGATGAGTTCTCAGCTGTTGACAAGCCGGAACAATACCGGCCAGTCGAAATCCGATTCGGCGAGTAGAATTGCATGGAATGACGGCGACCGGCTAACCGGTATCGGTCGCCCCCACCGTCGAGTGGGAGGGCGAATTGTGAATCTGCATGGGGCACATCGACCTCCTCGCGCAAGGAGCAGGCACATGGCGGACACCGACGCAAGTTAGCAACTTCCGTTTACCTGCGCAAGTCCGACGCCTCCGCGCGTTAGACCTAGCCCGCGTCACACGGCCAAGGGAAGAGATACCCCTCCCGAGGTGGAATCGCTTCCGGTGTCATCGGGTTGCTTTGCAGCATCGCGGCCCACTACAGCGGAACGGTCAGCTTGTCGACTGGGGTGCCGCTTCCATCGAGTTCTCAAACAGCCACTGTCGCACGTGTTCCGCAACCGCCCGCAGGCGATCGTCGCCGATCCGCTCGCAGTAGACACTGGCCATATCGTCGCGTGAATGCCCCATGATGGCATCCACTGCCACTTGGTCGCGCGACTCGCCGGCAATCGTTTCAAAGGTGTGCCGCAAGGCGTAAAACGTGTGACCCCGGCGGGCCAGGCCCAGCTTGCCGAGCAACTGCGCCATGGTGCTCGTCACCCGGTCCACCCGAGACACGCGGGCCAGGATCTCCAGATCGGCGTGGGCGCCCATGGGTTTTCCTCCGGTCCACACCCGTACCCATCGCTGCCCGGCAGGCGTGATGAACACCAGGTCGTCTTCGGCTTTGTCCTGCGGCTTCGGCCTAACTTCCAGTGCCGCCACAATCGCCTTGACCGTCTCTGGCCAGAGTGGGCAGCGTCGCGAGATGCCCGTCTTGGGCCGCGGATAATTGCACCAACCACCTTGCAGGTCGAGGTTCTGGACGGTAAGGTTCGCCACGTCGGTATTGCCGAAACCGCAGTTCACGCCGAGCAGGATCATAGCTCTCATGGGGACGGTGGCCGCTACGAGTATGGTCTTGATTTCGACCGCTTCGAACATTCGCGGCCCATTCTGTTGCCGTTCGCAGCGAAGCTCGCGCCGACTCGGGCCAACGAACCCCGGCCCAAAACGGACGGGCGCGTCGACTAGATGGGCCTCGTACGCATACCGAAAAATGCTGCGGACCCGCTTGATCTCCACCTTCCGTGACAGCTTCCCGTACGTCTTAGCAATGTTCGTGCGCAGAGCCTCAAAGTCATCCGGGGCCAGGTCTTCCACCAAGCGGCCCCCGCCGAACACAGAGAGCACACGCTTGCAAGTCTTGTACTGGTCACCGAAAGTCCCCAGGGCCAGCTCGCCAGCATCGACCCGCGCCTTCTTGGCGACAAGAAACTTGTTGACGAGATCCTTGACCGTCAGCCCTTTGCCCTTACGGCGAGGTTTCCGTCCAGCGTACAGGTCATCGCGCTCTTCGACGTATCGAGCCAACGCGGCGTCAGCATCGGCCCATGGCCCGAAGTAATGCAACTTCCCCTTGATCTTCTTCGCCCACCTCCCCGTGGCGTGCGGAAAGAGCGGGAAGTCCGGACGGGGCTTAGCAGGCTTTTCCCTGCGTTTCGACATTTGAGAGTGCGCCATGGCTGAGCCCTCCCATGCAGGTTCGACACCCGGCCCCCGGCCTATTCCACCGGGTGGC
>JBDRTC010000326.1:0-16089 GCA_043824335.1 Planctomycetota bacterium
TCCACGCACACCTCTACACGGTCGCCGGGCTGAACCTGGGCGTGGAAATGTCGGAAGAGGACGCCGCCGCGAGGCAGGGCTTCGACGCCTTTCAGCAGAGTCTCGCCGCCTGGATGGGAGACGACTCTCCCTCCGACGGGCTCTTCTTCGCGCTGCCGATCAACGACCGGTTGGACGTCGACGCGGAGAACCGGTTCGTCGCCCGGGAGGTGGCCGGCCGGCCGTCGAGCCGCGCGCTGATGCTGATCCGCCCGACGGACGAGCCCGCGGCGGTCGAGTCGGAGCTGCTCGCCAGCCGCTTCTCCGGTTTCAAGGCGTACCACGTGTTCGCCGGGGCAGACAACACGTATCAGGCCACGATCGACGCGTTTCTGCCCGACTGGGCCTGGGACCTGGCCGACCGCCACCAGTTGGCGATCATGCTCCACATGGTGCGGCGCCGGGCGCTGGCGGACCCGGAAAACCAGAACTACATCCGGGATCGCTCGCTGCGCTATCCGCGTGCCCGGCTCATCCTCGCGCACGCGGCCCGGGGGTTCCACGCACGGCACACGATCGACGGGATCGAAACGCTCCGCGGGCTCAAGAACGTCTACTTCGACACGGCGGCGGTCTGCGAGTCGGGGGCCCTGGAGGCCATTCTCCGCGTGTTCGGGCCGTCGCGGCTGATGTTCGGGACCGACTGGCCGATTGGGAACATTCGCGGGCGGTGCGTCAGCGTGGGGGACGGTTTTTTTTGGATGTACGACCACACGGTCGATTTTGCGAGTGGCCAGTTCTGCCACCCGACGTTGGTGGGCATCGAATCACTGTTGGCGCTGCGCCAGGCGGTGCGAACCTGCGGCCTGACGGACAACGACGTCGAACGGATTTTCTTCCAAACGGCCCGCGAGGTTCTCCCGTGACGCAATCGAATTCGTAACGAACTCAAACTGTAAACGGAGGGCCGTCAGCCGTCAGCTTTCAGCGAAAGAAGTGAGAAAGGAGCCGACATGTTCCACCGGACCTTGATTCTCGCCGTTTTCACGCTGGCGTCGTGTGATCTGACGTACGCCGAGGAAAACGCACCGAAAAGCGATCCGTCCCCGGCGCCCACGCAATCGAGCACGCTCTCCGACGGCTTCGAGATCCCCAGGGGGCAAGAAAAGGCGGTTGCGTTCGAGGCCCCCAAGTTCGCGGAAGGCAACGCACCGTACCTCTTCTTTCGGGCCGTCGCCCAAAGCCCGAGGGTGGGCGGCTACTGCAACAAGGCGATCCGCGTGCTACTGAACGGAGAGCCGATCGACGCCGATCGCGGCTCGAACCGGCCGGCCACCGCCACCATGCTCAGCGGCCACATGCTGACGATCTTTGCCGGCGACGGCTACGTCATGCTCCCCTGGGCCCCCGACTTCACCAGCACCGACGCCCACGAAACCTACGCCCTGACCGAAGGGACCAAGGCGGCCGAGTACGAGTTTTTCCTGGGCGGGCTGCTCCGGCCGGGCGAAAACACGCTGGTGATCCGCAACGCCTCGGCCGCCGGATTGGACTACGCGGTGCTGGTCGGTAACGTCGAACTCCGCGCCCGGCCCGATACACCGGCCGCTCGATTGCTCAAACCGGCGCCGACCGGTCCGCTGCCGGTCTGCGAGCCGCGGCTCGTCGTGTCGAAGCCTTACCGCGAACTCGAAGAGCAGGAGGCCCGCATTCTCTTCAAAGTGGGCGACGAGCCGTACGAAGTCCAGAGCAAGTTCTCCACGCCCGACGGCGCCTGGGCCACCGGATCGAACCCGTTTTTCGAGCACGAGCGCCAGGTCATCGAACACGGAGAGTGGATCGAGGTCCGCGATACGTTCCGCAACCTGACCGACCAGAACCTGCCGATCATGCAACAGCACACTTCCCCGCTGGCCGATCGGGCCACGGGCGTGTGGCTGGCGGGCCTCCAGATCCCCATCAAGACCGGCCGGCACGCCAACGGCGCCAACCCCAGCGCGTTCGCCGCCACGAAAACAAGCGGCCTCGGGCTGGTGGCCCTAAACGATGAGTTCCGCGTCCACCTGGAGCAGTTGGCCACCGACGGGTCGATCACCCTGTCGGACCGGTCGTTCGTGCTCAAGCCCGGTGCGACCTACACGGCCGAGCTGGCCGTCGTGCCGGTCGACTCGCCCGATTTCTGGGATTTTGTGAACGCGGCCCGTCGCATGCTCGACGTGAACTTCACGCTCGACCTGATGTTCGCCTTTGCCATGAAGCGGGAGCCCGTGTACGAGTGGTCGGACGAGACGTTCCGGCGCTACATGGCGAACAAGAGCGCCAACTTCATCGTGCAATCGAACTACGGCGTGCACACGAAGGCCGGCCATCCGGCGCGGGCGACCGAGTGGCTGGCCGGTCCGCACGACGTCTACCGCGACATGCAGAAGCGCGTGCGCTCGCTTTTCCCCGACGGCAGCGTCAAGACCGGAATCTACTTCCACTCGTTCCTCGACACCACGGAAGCCAACAAGGAGCGTTTTGCCGACGATCGCGCGCTGGACTCCGCCGGCAACCACATCACCTACGGCCGGGACCGCAACAGCTACATGAGCCTCTACATCCCCACGCTCGAAGAGGGGCGATGGGGATCGGAAATCGCCAAGGTGATCGACGTGATCCTCGACGACGTCGGGGCCGACGGCGTTTTCTGGGACGAGTTCGCCTGGTCGAAGACGACCTACGTCTACAGCCACTGCGACGGCTGCTCGGCCGACATCGACTGGGAGACGCACCAGATCAAGCGCCTCAAGGGCTCCGTTTGCCTGCTCAGCCGGGAGTTTCGCACCCATCACGTCAAGCGAATTATGGACCGCGGCGCCCCACTGCTGACGAACGGGGCCCCCTGGACGCGCACGCTCGCCCAACTGAAATTCCCGGCGTTCGCCGAAACCGGCAGTATCTCGCACTGCCGGAAGATGCTCCTCTACTCCCCGATCGCGCTGGGCGACCACCTGACCGAGCGAAGGCCGGTCGACGCCTATCGCATCATGCTCCGCGCGCTGGATCACGGCTGCCTGTACGCCTGGTACTCCACCCAAGTCTTCCCCGAGCACAAGACGCTCACCGAACACATGTTCCCCATAACGCCGATCGAGATCCACGCCGGGTACGTTATCGGCCGGGAGCGGATCGTCACGAACCGGAGCGGGCTCTTTGGATGGGGGGATAGCTCTACGTTTGAAAGCCACGTGTTCGACCGCCAGGGCCGCCGGACCGACGAGCACCCGGTCCATCGGGTCGAGCGCGACGCAAAGGCCTACGCCGAGGTCCGCCTGCCGGACGGCTACAGCGCCGCCATCGTGCGCGTTTCCGCAAGGTGATTCCCGCCCATGACACGTCAAACACCGCCATTCTGCAAAAGTCCAGTTTGAATCAAGAACCCCCGCATTCCCGCGAAGCTTCCCCAAGAAGCTTCCTCAAGAAAAGCCACCGGAGTCCCGCCATGAAAGTCGCTCCCAAAACCTCCCCGCTCGATTGGCTCGTGCCGGCCGTTCTGCTCGGACTTTGTTTCCCGGCTCCGCCGGCCCGGGCCTACAACCCGCCGGTCGATGTGGCCGGGCCGCTCACGGTGCGGATCGAAGGGCCCGGGGAAGTGACGGAAACGGAGGCGCCCGTGCCGGTCCGCGTGGTGATCGAGAACCGCGGTAATGAGCGGATCGAAGGGACGATCGAGCTGCGGGTGATCGACCGGTGGCGTGTCGAACCGGCCGAGCCGGCACGGTTCGCCGTGGAAGCCCGGGGCACGGCAAGCCACGAGTTTCAAGTCGTCGCCGGCGAGGGGACCTATAGCGCCCACTACCCGATCCACGCCTTTGCCCGGTTCGAGTCCGACGGCGAGCCACGGACCGCTCACCCCATTCTCGTCCTTGAGACGAAGTTTCCGCCGCCCGCGCGGGCGCCGCTTCCCGTCGCCTGGACGCCGTTTCGAATGCGGGACGGAGGCGAGCTGGCCCTGTGGCGGATGCCGGTTTACCGCTCGGTCGTGGCCGTTTTCGGAGAGGACGCGAAGACGATGCCCGTCGGCTGGCAGGGCGCCGAGCCACGCTCTCTGGGCTCGGCCGGCATCCGCCCGGAAACGTTGGACGGGGAAACCCGGTCAGTCCTCGCGATCCACCCGCCGTGGCACGACCGCCTGGTAGGCACGCTGCTGGTCGAGTTTCCGCTCCGGTTGCCCGAGAGCACGCCCGTGACGTTGCGTTTCGCCAACGCGGTTACGCCGACCGGCGAGGGCGACGGCGTTACGTTCCGCGTTCGCGTGCTCCCGCTGGACGCTCCCGAGGGCGGGTTCGGCGAGGTGGTCTTCGAGCGGCACGTCGCCGCCAAAACGTGGCAGCCGGCGGAAGCCGACCTGACGAAGTTCGCCGGCCAAAGCATCCGGCTCCAGCTTGAATCGCACCCGGGGCCGGAGAAAAACACCGGTTGGGACCAATCGTACTGGGCCGAGCCCGTGCTCACCGCCGGCACGCTGCCCGAGCCACCCGTCTTCCCGCCACAAGACAACAACGGCTCGCGCCTGCTGGGTTCCGCAAAACGCGGCGCCGAGGAGTACGCGTTTCGCGTCTGGCCGGGCGGCCGGGGGTTGCTGGACGCGGTGGTCGGCTTCTCTTGCGGGGATCGGCGGCTCTATTTCCGGGGCTTCGAGGTCCGCGTGCTGGGCGGCCGGATCGACGACGCACGCTCGCCCGTCCTGCTCCAGGAAGCCGTCGAAGAACCGTGCGACGACGGCTATCAGGTCCGCCATCGCTTCCAGAGCGTGCATGGGAGTTTTGACCTGGTCGGCCGGCTCTTTCGAGAAGGCGATCGGGGCACGCTTCGGGCGACGTTCAAGCTGGAAAACGTCCCGGCGGCGCAGCCCTGGATGGCCGTCTACCTGGAGGACGTGGCCGCCGGTTCCTGGAGCGAAGAGGCCCAACAGGTCTACGCCGGGCACGGAAACGTGATCCGCCGGCCGGGGGCGTTTAGGCTAGCCTTCGAAGGACATCGGCTGGCCACCTCGTTCGTCGGGCTTGATTTCCCCGGTGGGATTTCGGTGGTCCAGGCCGTTGACGTGCCGCCCAACGATTTTCGCGTCGAGCCCTCCGACCGGCACTACTCGCTCCACGCGCCGCACGCGTCCACGTGGACCTTCATCCCGGCGGAAAACGTGTGGGAAGGCGTGAAAACGTGGCGCGACGTGAACGGTCTCAAGCCGGCCGGCGGCGTCGAGAAGGCTGCCGGCCGTTTCGTGTTCGACCTCTGGGGCGGGCACTACGGCCAAAGCGCCGAGTCGCTCCGGCAAGCGTTCCGCTACGGGCTGACCGACTCGATGGTCATCTGGCACAACTGGCAGCGCTGGGGATACGACTACCGGCTGCCGGAAATCTATCCGCCCAATCCCGACCTCGGCACGCTGGAGGAGATGCGGGATTTGATCGCTGCCTGCAAGGAGTCGGGCGTTTTGGTGGCCCTGCACGACAACTACATCGATTTCTATCCCGACGCCGACGGTTTCTCCTACGAGCAAGTCGTTGCCTTCACCCGCGACGGCTCGCCGGTAAAGGCCTGGCTCAACGAGGGCCGCGGGGCCCGGTCGTATCGGTATCGGGCGGACGCGGTGGAGCCCTTCCTGCGAGGCAATCTTCATTTGATCCGCGACGAGCTGGCCCCGACCGCCTATTTCATCGACGTCTGGTCGAGCATCGGCCCCTACGACTATTGGACCGCCGACGGCCGCTTCTTCGATCGCGTCGGCACGCGGAATTCGTGGGGCGAGCATTTCGCCTGGATTCGCGAACTGCTGGGCGACGACGCCCCGCAGATCTCCGAGAGCGGGCACGACCAGCTGATCGGATGGCTCGACGGCGCCCAGACGAACCACCTGCGCGTCGGCCCGCCGGTCGGCGAGGGGTACTATCGCTGGGCCGTGTGGAACTGGCAGTGCGACGACGCCGAGCGGACCCCTTGGTTCGACGCCGCCCATCACGACCGCTTCATCCTGCACGGGGCGGGCTACTCCTCACGCTACCGGGCCGAGCTCGATGAACGCCTGCACGGCATGTACAGCGACGACTACATCGCGACCGAAGTGCTCACCGGGCACCCGGCCATGGTCTCCCAGCCCTTCGGGCGCGACGTGGTCCGCAAGTATTGGCTCCTTCAACCGCTGATGCGGGCGCTGGCGCTCAGGCGGATCGAAGCGGTCGAGTACGCCGGCGACGATTTGCACCGGCAGCACGTCCGCTGGTCGGGCGGGGGCGAAGTCTGGGTGAACCGGGGGGAAACCGATTGGAGCGTCGACGGAACGACGCTGCCCCAATATGGCTTTCTCACCCGGGTGACGACCGGCGAGGGGCTTGTGGAAACCTCGATCGCCCGCCGCGACGGGGTGATCGTCGAGATGGCCCGTTCGCCCGGGCAGCTCTACGTGAACGGCCGGCAGATCATCGATTCCGCCTTGCCGATTCGGCCGGCGGTTCGGGATGTGAAGTACCTCGGAGATCGAAGACTCCAGATGACGCTCACCTGGCAGGCCGATGTGCCAATCCCCGACGGCTACCAGCCCTTCCTTCACTTCTGCGATCGCTCGGGCGAGATCGTCTTCCAGGCGGTTCACGACCCGCGGGCGCTGGCGACCTCCCGGGAAGGAACGATCACCGCACTCGCCGTTGCCCAGGTCCCGGAGGATTTCTCACTCGAAGAAACGCCGGAGCTTCGCGTCGGCCTCTACCACCCATCGGGCGGCAACCGGCTGGCGCTCGAGGGCCCGGATGACGGCACGCGGCGAATCCGCATGGGAACGCTCCGTTTCCAGATCGAAGGCGAGCGGTTGGCGGGGATCACGTTCGCGCCCCACGAGCCGGAACCCGACCCACTCCTGGCCCGGCAGAACCCCGACGACAAGCCGATCGACTTCGGCCCGGTCACGACCGTCGGCTCCTGCCGGCTAACCCGCGACGGCGACGCCCTCGTGGTCACCCCGCTCCCCGGCGAGCGAGCGCCGGAGTTCACGGTCCATCTCGACTGGAACCGACTACCCTGGAAGCTGCCCGAGCCGGCGCACGTCGAGACGTTGGCCGACGACGGAAAGGTGCTCGATCGTCAGCCGGTCCGCCTCGATGGCGATACGGTCGCGATCCGATGTGAACCAGGAGTGTTCGCCTATCGGGTGACGGGAGACTGATGCGCTTCCGACGCGAAGCCGCAAGCGGCAACAACCCGAACCGCACCGATTGTCACTCTCAACTCTCAACTCTCGACCCTCAACTCTCCCCCCTCACGGCCCGGTCACGCCCGGAAAGTCGTCGGTGCGGAAGGGGCTCGCCGGGAGGTCGGCCTTGTTCCAAAGGTTGACGACCGGGAAGTCGGCCCAGCCGAAGCGGACGGCCACGGGCTGGGGAACGTCGGGGCTGGAGACGACGACCGTGTCGCCGGCGATTGTTGCCCGGGCGTTGACGAACTTGCGATCCTCGCCGCAGATGGTGAACCCGGTCAGCTCGCCCCCCTTGGCCACCAAGCCGCCGCCGAGGTGATCGAACGAGAGAACCGCCTTCCCCTCCCGGACCTCCATGCACTTGTAGATCGGCCCGGAGTATTCGATCTCTTCGCCGTAGGCCAGGGCCCGGGCGGCGATCGCCAGCCGGTCGCCCACGGGCTGTTTCTTCTTGGGATGGATGTCGTCCTCCTCGCCCACGTCGGTGATGACGGCGGTGGCCGTGTTGGGCACGTCTTGCATGGTCATCAACTGGGCCTCTCGCAACTCGGCCCAGGTGCTTTCGACCGGCTCGTCGACGATCTTCCTGTACGGGGCCAACTGGACGACCAGGAAGGGAAAGTCGCCCTGGCCCCAGTCCTCGCGCCAGCACTCGATCATCGTCGGCAACAGCGTGCGGTATTGGTAGGCCCGGCCCGCGTTGCCCTCGCCCTGGTACCAGGTCGCCCCGCGCACGGCAAACGGCTGCAAGGGGCAGATCATCGCGTAGTACAGCCCGCCGGGCCGCTTGGGATCGTCGGGTCCCGTGGGCGGCCGGGGAGCGCGGCGCGAGAGCGTCTTGCCTTCTTTTCGGGCGTCGGCCGCCTCCTTCTTCCATTGGGCCAGAGCGTCTTCGTATCGTTTGAACGCTTCCGGGTGTCGCTTGAGCGCCTCGGCGTAGCCGTCGAGGATCGGCTGCAACTCGGGCTTCGCAGCCATTTTTGGGCGGCTGGTCCACGACTCGGCCGGCGTGCCGCCGAAGGACGAGTTGATCAGGCCGACCGGAACGTCGAGCTTCTCCTGGAGGTGCTTGCCGAAGAAGTAGCCGACGCCGGAGAAGCCGGCCACCGTGTCGGGGCCGCACTCGCTCCAAGAGCCGTCGACCTCCGACTGCGGCTCGTCGGCGCCCTTGCGGGGGACGGTGAAGAGGCGGATCTTTGGATTGGCAGACCGGGCGATCACGGTTTCCGCGTCGTGGCACCCGTTGAGCGTCATCGCCATGTTCGACTGGCCGCTACACACCCAGACTTCGCCGACCAGCACGTTCTTGAGCGTGACCGTGTTTTTGCCCCGGATGGTCATCTCGGCCGGTTCGCCCGGCGAAAGGGGTTTGAGCGAGACCTTCCACTTGCCGCCGGCGGCGTTGGCTGAAACGGCCTGGCCCTGAAAGGTGACGGTGACTTCTTCCTCGTCGTCGGCCGTGCCCCAAACCGGCACGTCGGCCCCTTGCTGGAGGACCATGTTGTCGCTAAAAAGCGCGTGCGGTGCAACGTCCGCCCGGGCAACCAGCGCCCAAGAGCCGAAAAAGCCAACGCATGCCAGCCAAAGGCGCCATCTCATCTTGTGCATGTTCATCCTCCAAAGACTCGTGCGTGGAAACTCCAGGGTGGTCAGGGCCCCCATTGTGACGCATCCGGCCGGCCCGTGCAATCGGCCCGGGTTTGGGAGGGGGACAGTCCCCGAGTTATTCTCCGGCCGTCTCTACGTAGGCCTAACCCGCCATTTGAACCTTGTTCCCAAGCTCCGCTTGGGAACACTCCCCTTTCACGGTATTGCCTCGCTCCCTTGGGCGAGTCGGCAAGCCGGAAGTTGCCGGAAGCGCGGTCCCAAGCAGAGCTTGGGACCGAGGTTTGAAGAGAGAAGGGCCGTCAGAAGCTCCAGAGCAACGTGACGCCGTAATCGACGTCGTTTGCCTTGGCTTCGTGGGGCGTGCTGTCGTACCGGTCCATCACGCTCATCTTGAGGCTGAGGTTCATCTCCTCGTCGAGCAGCACTTCCCAATTGGCCTTCGTGTTCAGACGAAAATCCACCGGATCGGTCACGTCGGGAGTGTAGTCGATGTTCGCCGTGAACTTCTGGCGTTTGCTCAGTTGGCGCTGGAAGTCGGCCCCGAGCACCGCTTCCGGCACGAAGACGTCGTCCGGTCCGCCGACTTCCCTCGACCAGCCGCCGCCCGCCCGGCCCAGGAGCGAAGTCCGGTCCGTCTTCAGGAACTGGTAGCCCACGCCCGAGTCGAGCGACACGCGAACGTCGAACGCCTGAAACTCGTCGTAGTCGACCGCGCCGTGAACGAACCACGTCCAGGGCGATTCCTCGAAGAGCCACTCGTGCCGCCAGTCGAAGAAGGTGCGGTTGGCCGTTTCCAGCGAGTTGTTCGTGTTCCGCCGGTAGTCGAGGTCGAGCGTGAGCACGCTTTCCTTAGTGGTCCGTTTGGCGTCGGCCCCGAACCGGAAGTTGAACCGCTGGCTGTTCCCGTCGGAGCCGTCGAGCCCCAGCTCGAAGCTCCCGTCCCAGGGGTCCGGCGCCGGCTCGGGTTCCGCAGCGACCTCGATGATATCGGTCTCGGCTTCGTTCTCGGCGGGCGTGCCCTCCCCGCTGCCGGGTTCCGCGGTTTCGGTCGCGACGCCTTCGACCGCGGCCTTCTCGGGCACAACCTCTTCAGGCTCGCTCTGCTCACCCGAAAGGAGGGAAATCGACTCCATCGGCCCAACGTCGTACTGGATCGGGGGCAGACGCCGGACCTCCGGAGCGGAAAACAACGAAGGGCCATCGAAGACGATGTCCTGGGCGACGATCGACCGGCTCGCCAACAACGAGCCGAGCAGGCTCCAAAAGAGAAAGCGTCCGAACATTTCCGGTCGGGTGGGTCAGAGTTCTCGCGGGAAAGGGTCGCAAACGCTATCAAAAAGCCGCCCACCCGGCAAGGTCGGTTGGCTATTACGAGACGCCCCAAGAAACAGCTCTGGTAGCTCGTTGCCCACGGGTTGTGCTTGTCGTTCGCGCCGTGCGTGTGGTTAAATGGAGGCGTCCGGGATTTGGAGACGCCGGCGATCTTGATTCGGCCCTGGCCTTGAGGGGGGGATACGACATGACCCGAGAGGGGTGTGTTCGGCTTGGACTTGGCCTGATACTCGGTGTCGCCCTCTGTCTCGCTCCCCGCATATGCCGGGCAGAAGACCCCGCCTGGTACACCCGCCGGGAGACCTGGCGCGACACCATGCGGGCCTCGCTCCGCACGATCGAGGGGCCCGCGCAAAGCCAAGAAGCTGCGGTGTTTAAGCCCTTTTCGAGCGACGTGCTCTGTGGCGGCGAGCCCGCACGGCACGTCCGGTTGCGAGTGACCGGCGTCAAAAGCCTTTCGCTCATTGCCAAAGGCGTGCCTCACGGAAACGCCCACCTGCCCGGAAAAACGGCGGCTGTTGACGGGTCCACAGCACGCAAATATCTTGAGTGGCGCACGGGAACCCATAACATCGGGCCGCGAACCTATGAGAAGGAGGGCAAACATGACCCGGCCTCGTTCTGACAATACGGTCGAGCGGTATCTGTTAAAACCCGAACGAAGTTCGGCTTCAATTTTGAAACAACAGGCTGCATGGATCGTGTTGGCCCTCCTCATCGTCGGCTACCTGGTGGCAAACTTTGTAGTTCGGTTAGCGACTGGCCCGCGACCGGCACCGCAAACGTCGCCAACCGTGGATATTGCACGGCCCGTGACGCAACCCGAGCGGCCGTGGAGGGCCGCCTTGCAAAACGGGGATGGTGCCGATTGGTTCGCCCTAACCGACCGTGATCGGGCGGTGCTCTGCCTTCAGGCGGCCAAAGCCCTGGAGCAAGATAAACAGACAGCCGAGACGTACCACCTCTTTTTGGACGGCTTCTATCGCGAGCCGAATCCAACGACCCGCTCCAGAAAGATCGCAGAAACTTTGGCTGTATGTCAGGCATTGATTGAAAAAGGGACAGTTGAGGTTGATCGCTGAACACCGGCAAGCCTGTGGTTAAATGGGGGTGCCCGGGAATTGAAAGTTTGATCCGCACGGCACGCCCGTCTCCGTTCAGCCGCTCGACGACGAGGGAAAGGCGCTGGCGCTCATGCGGAGCTGGTTGGTGGGGATGCCGGGCGAAAAAGTCTCGTGCGTCGGCTGCCACAACGGGAATTCACCCGAACAAGGCGGAACGCCGCCCGACCTTCGCGGAACCGTGCTCACCAGCGACTACAAGTCGGAAATCCCCGGCAACGGCGGCGGGGCGGGAGGGCGGTTTTTCTCCGTCGGGTACGATGAGCTGGCCCGACTGGTCCGCCGGCCGGGAATCGAAAGCGACATCCACATGCTCCCGCCCCTGGAGTTCCACGCCGACACGACCGAGCTGGTGCAACTCCTCCAGAAGGGGCACTATAACGTCAAGCTCGACCAGGAGGCCTGGGACCGATTCTCCGTTCTTCCATGGCGATCTCGACACCGACTTCTCGCCGTTTGCCAACCTGGCCGACGTGAAGCTCCAGGAGTTCGCCTCCGACCCGTACACGGTCTACAAGCCGCTCCCCAACCCGAACCGATACGACGACTGGATCCCCCGCGACACACGCACGAACGACGGCGGGCTGGTCACCGTCGAGGTGGGCCGCTACCAGACGAACGCCTGGGGCCTTCACGACCTGCACGGCAACGCGGCCGAATGGACGGCAAGCGCGTACCGCCCCTACCCCTACGACCCCGACGACGGCCGCGACAATCCCCGCTCGGAAGGCAAGAAGGTCGTGCGCGGCGGCTCCTGGCGCGATCGCCCCAATCGATCGCGCTCCGCCTTCCGCCTCGCCTACCAACGCTGGCAGGGTGTGTACAACGTCGGTTTTCGCGTGGTTTGCGTTTCCGGCGACGACGGCCCGTGATGAGCGAAAGCGGCGATTCGCTTCTGTTTGCGTTCCGATTGGTCTAAACCGCCCTTTTTTTGAACGGGCTTCCAACCGTGATGGTCTTGCGATAGCTGGCCGCCGCGCCGTTTTCCCCGAGTCGGGTTTGCCGCCCCCCCCTTGCCGGATGGCGACCCTTGCGGTAGCCTCGGCAGGTGTGGGAGATTTGCTTCTCCCAACAGACGTGGACGACGGAAGACGACGTCCCGCAGCCACCAGGTCCGACGCCCGAATCTCCAGACCATGGAAACGCCCGCCGCGTCTTCTCGCAAAAAACCCGCCGTTCGGCCCGCCGCCGGCGCGCCGACCCCGTGGGCTCGGGGGGCCGATTGGACGGTCGGCGTATCGGCCGGCGTCTTGCTCTTGATTTCGCTCAGCGGATGGCTTTATCATCGCGCCCAACTGGCCGACATCGCCGCCGACCACTTGCGCTTGCAGGTTACCGGCCCGGCCAGGTTGCGGCCCGCAATGGCCAACGAGTATTCGATCATGACCACGTCGGTCACGGGCAGGCCGGTGTCGGCGCAGATCGAGTTTGCGCTTCACGCGCCCGACGATGAGCCGTTGATGGTCTACAACGAAAAGACCGACGAGAGCGGTCGCTTGACGGTCACCATTCCAGCGGACGCGGGAGTCTCATCCGGAGCCAAGCTGGAGGTGTCGGCCACCCACGAAAAGAGGCACGAGCGAGTGGTCGCCCGGTTGTCGGTCGAGCCGGTCCGGTATGCGACGCATGTGTCGTTGCACAAGCCGCTCTACCGGCCGGGGGAAACGGTTCGTTACCGCTCGCTGACGCTCTCCCGCTTCGCGCTCGAGCCCGCGGGAGCAATACCCCTTTCCTTTGAAATCCTCGACCCGGGCCAGGCGCCGGTGCCCGGCTCGCTGTGCGAAGCCGTGAGTGGCCGTGGCATCGCCTCCGGACAGTTCCAGAGCCCCGAGGGGCTTGCCGGCGGCGAGTACACGTTGGTGGCTCGCAGCCCGAAGGGGCAATTTCCCACCGCGCGGCAAAAACTCCTCGTCCGCCGGTACCGCCTCCCGCGATTGAAGGGCCGGTTGAAGTTCGCCCGCAACGGCTTTGGCCCGGGCGATACGGTCGTTGCCGATTTTTCCGTCGAGCGAGCCGAAGGAGGGGCGGCGGCGGGCGCCGGGCTGAAGATCCTGGCCACGGTCGACGGGCAGCTCGTGCACGAAGAGACGGCCCAAGCCTCCCCGCTCGGCACGTACCACGTCGAGTTCGCGCTTCCCGGCCAAATGGAACGGGCCGACGCCCAGTTGCTCGTGGTGGCCGACGACGGCGGCTTGCCCGAAACCGTTGCCAAGACGATCCCCATCCTTCTCGAACCGGCCGAGGTGAGCTTCTATCCCGAGGGGGGCAGTCTGGTGGCGGGACTCGAAAACTGGGTCTATTTCGCCGCGCGCAACTCGCTCGGCGAGCCGGTCGACGTCCGCGGAACCATCGTCAACGGCCAGGGCCAACGCGTCGCCACCGCGGAGAGCACCCACGAAGGCATGGGCCGGTTCGGCATTGTGCCCTTGCCGGGCGAGGAGTACCGATTCGTGGTCGCCGGCGCACAAGTCGCGGCGAAGCTGCCCGCGGCGTCTACAAGCCGCCGCGTGGCGCTGAGCATGGGGCTGGGCGTGTTCTCTGAAGAGAAGCCCTTGGAGTTCAGCGTGCGCGTGTCGAAAGCCGGTTTGCCCCTGGTGGCCTCGGCCTGGTGTCGCGGTTTGCCGGTCGGCCGGCAGGTCTTCATCCCCACGGAAGAGGAGAAGGCCCACCCGGTGGTCGTCCCGCTCGACGACGGGGCAAACGGCGTCATCCGCCTCGTGATCTACGACTACAGCTCCAACCCGCCCGAACCCGTCGCCGAACGGCTCGTCTACCGGCGGCCCACCCGACGCCTCGAAGTCGAGATCAACGAGCCGACCAGGCGTGACTCGCCGGGCGACCAGATCGAAATACCGCTCTCGGTGACCGACGAGGCCGGCAACCCGGCGGCGGCCACGCTGGGCGTCCGCGTGCTGAACGGCGCCCTCTGGAATCTGGCCGGCGACGACACGCCCGACATGCCCGCACATTTCCGGCTCGCGACCGAGGTCGAACATCCGCAAGATCTCGAACGGGCCGACTTCTATCTCTCCCAAAGCCGCGAGGCGGCCGTGGCCCTGGACCTCCTCCTGGGAACCCAGGAGTGGCGGCGATTCCTGGAGAACAAGCTCCAGGAGTCGGACGAAAAAGGTCGCCACGACGAGCCGATCAGGCGCCTGGCCGCGATGGACGGCACGGCCCATCCGCCGCTGATGTTCGACAACCTGATCGAGTTGCACGAGCGGTACCGAGAGAGTCTGGCCGCCTACCGGGCCGGCCGGACCAAGGCCTCCAACGCCCTGACCACCTTGAGCTTTCTCGGCGGGGGCGGCCTGGTGATGCTGGTCGCCATGCTCCAGGTGTTGAACATCGCCGGCGGGGCCCGGCTTTGGGCCCCGGCCATCGTGGTCGCCACCGCCTGCCTGATCATCGGAGGCATCCTCATGGATCCGGGGCGATGGAGCACGCCTTCGGAAGGGGCCGTGGCCTTTGTCCCCTTCGACCCGGGGGCCGACGGCCTCTCTACGCCGGTCGAAGCGCCGGAAAACCTCAAGCCGGCCGAGGAGCCTGAAGGCGAGCCCGAGAAAACGCAGGACGACACCCTCGGCGGCTCCTCGGGCGTCTTTCGGTCCGATGCGCAGGGTCGCGCGCAAGTCCGTTTCGATTCGTCCGGCCCGGCTGCCGAGTTCCGCGTGCTCATCGACGCCCACGCCGACGGCGGACGGATCGGCTCCGGCCAGGGCCAGCGCGCCACGGGGCTCCCGTTTACGCTCGAACCGCGCCTCCCGCTGGAAGTGAGCCCGGCCGATCGGATCGATGTCCCCCTGGCCGTCGTCAACGACACCGACGCCAAGCTGGCGGTCGAACTCGCCCTCGAGCACGGCGAGGGGGTCCGGCTCGAGGGAGAGGCCCAAAGGGCCTTTTCGTTGGAGGCAAAACAGAGCTCCCGGCAGTTCTTCTCCCTCGACGTGCTCAGCCAGAGCGGCGATTGTCGGCTAACGTTCCGCGGCACGGCCGGCCAGCTCGCCGACGAGGCGACCGGCTCGCTCAAAGTCGTGCCGCCCGGCTTCCCCGCCGGCCTTACCGAGAACGGCCAGACCGAAAAAAACGCCTGCCCGGTGCGATTGTCGACCCGGTTGTCCGTCGAGAGCGTTCCCTGGGGTGAGACGGTCGCGCTGGCCGCCGAAGTGCTCAACACGACCGACAACAGCCAGCCGATGACCGTTGCCCGCCTGGGCCTGCCCGCCGGTCTCGAACCGCGTCCCGACCAGCTCCAGCGGCTCAGGAAGTCCGGCAAGATCGACTTTTGCGAGACCCGCGCCCGCGAAGTGATCTGCTACTGGGAAACTCTGGCCCCGGCCGAAAAGGTCGACCTGAAGCTCGACCTGATCGCGGTCGTCCCCGGCAAGTTCACCGGCCCGGCCTCCCGGGCCTATCTCCAGGACGCCCCCGAGCAAAAACACTGGAACGAGCCGCTCACGGTCGAGGTAACGCACTGAGGGGGTGTTTTCGAATTGCTGCCAGTGGTGGGAACACGCAAATCGGCGAGCCCAAAGGGCTCAAATATGGCAGCCCAGGGCAACGCCCTGGGTTTAGGAGCAACGGCGAGACCCCAGCCCTGAAAGGGCGTAATAACCTTCTGTACTGCAACAGTTTATGACGCCCTTTCAGGGCTTCATGGCCTGGGATTACCCCGTACCCAGGGCGTTGCCCTGGGCTATTGTATTTCAGCCCTTCGGGCTGCACTTTCACGAAACGATGTCCCGCAAAAGCAAATGATAGCAATTCGAAAACACCCTCTTAGGTGCCAACAGGGGCCCGGGTCGATCTTGCCCCGTT
>JBDRTC010000327.1:0-2433 GCA_043824335.1 Planctomycetota bacterium
AGGCCGACGTTCCGTCGGCCGCTAAACGGGCAAGCGACAACCTCGAAGTTGACGGCGCATTAGTTCCGTTGTCCCCTTCAACCACAAGCCGTACTTCTGCTATACTGACTGCCGTAGTCAACACCCGTTCACCTGCCTGGGCTCTTTTGGGAAGCATGAGCCGCGAAACGATTTTGCCTCCGTCGGACGGCGGGGAGTTCAACGACGACGAGGATCGGGACCTGCGCCCGCAGCGGATGCGCGACATGGTCGGCCAGCGGGAGGTTTACGCCCGGCTGGAGATCGTGGTCGACGCGGCGTCCAAGCGGGGGGAGCCGCTCGGGCACATCCTCTTCGACGGTCCGCCCGGCCTGGGCAAGACGACCTTCGCCACCTGCATCCCCCGCGATCTGGGCGTCGGCTTTCAGATCGCCAGCGGGGCCGCCCTGAAGGCCCCCAAGGACCTGATCCCCTATCTGACCAACGCCGAAGAGCGGTCGATCCTCTTCATCGACGAGATCCACCGGATGCAGGCGGCGGTCGAGGAGTTCCTCTATCCGGCCATGGAGGACTTTCGCATCGACCTGACGCTCGGCGAGGGCGTGAACGCCCGAACGCTCAACCTCCAACTCAAGCCGTTCACGCTGATCGGGGCCACGACCCGAACCGGGCTCCTCTCGGCCCCGCTACGCGACCGGTTCCAAATGCGGGAGCACCTCGACTTCTACTCGGTCGAGGAGTTGGCCGAGATCGTCCGCCGCAGCGCCGGGAAGTTCCGGGTGGAGATCGAGCCGGAAGCGGCCACCGAGATCGCCGCCCGAAGCCGCAGCACGCCCCGGCTGGCCAACAACCGGCTCCGCTGGGTGCGCGACTACGCCGTCAGCCGCGCGGACGGCAGGATTACCCTTCAGGTCGCCCGGGATGCCCTCAAGATGCAGGGGATCGATACCGGTGGGCTCGATCGCCAGGACCGCAAGTATCTGGAGACGATCGCCCGGGTGTTCGGCGGCGGACCGGCCGGCGTCGAGGCCGTCGCCCACACGATGAACCTCGCCCCCGACACGCTCGTCGACGAGGTCGAGCCCTACCTGCTCCGCTCCGAGCTCGTGATCCGCACGCCCCGAGGGCGAAAGCTCACTCCCAAGGGCTTCGACCACCTTGGCGTGAGCCCCGCGTCGGACGCCGACCCCGACCAACAACGCCTGCTGTTCGATCAATAGTCGCTGGGTGCCTGGGGCAAAGCGAAGCGGTGCCCCAGTGTTTGTCTTTCTGGGGCTTCGCTTCGCTCAGCCGCCAGCCACCCGCCGTGCTCACAATTCGGCAACCAGCTCCTTCAGGTAGGCCACGCTTTGGGCCACGAGCCGGTCTTCGTCCTGGTGGTCTTTGTGGTGGTCGGACTCAACGGCCAGCACGCCCTGGTAGCCGCTCTCCTTCAAGGCCCGGACCACGCCGGGGATATCAATCAGGCCGGTTCCCACGGGCACGGAAGAGAAAAAGTACCACTCCTCGGGCGGCACGTGCCGGCAGGCGTCGAGGTCCTTGGTGTGCGTGGCCACCGTGTAAGGGCCCAGTCGCCGGGCTGCCTTGACGGGGTCTTCCATCATCCGCAGGGTGTTGCCCGTGTCGAAATTCACCTTCAAGGCGTCGGAGCCCACGCGCTCGAGAATCTGGTAGATCTCCTCCGAGGTGTAGTCGATGTGGTTCTCGATGGCCAGGATGACGCCGCTATCCTCGGCGATCTTCACGCTCTCTTTGAGCATTTTGACCACAGCCTCGATCTGCGGCTCGTGCGGCTCGTAGCGGAACTGAAGCGACGAGGCCACGATCCGCATGATTGTGGCGCCCATGAACCGGGTCTTAGGGATGAGGGAGTTCATCTCCTGGTGGGCCTCGCGGTTGCGCCCGGCTTCCAGACCGTCGGGGTGCCCCCAGGCGAGCACGCGATCGAGGCCCTTTTCGTCGAGCACGGCCTTGATCTCGCCGAGATAGCCGGCTTCGAGGCTCTCGAAGAAGCACGACTCCAGCGAGACGCCGTCGACCCCCAGCTCGGCCGCCCTGCGGACGAAGTCGAGAAACGTCCACCGCGTGCCGGGGTCCGCCTGGTCCGGATAGATCTCGCCGAAATAGCGGTGGTAGCAATAACTGTCGATGCCTATCTGCATGCTCAATCTCCCCATTTTGCGTGAAGACCGCCGTTCGTCCTTGCCCAACGTTTCCCCAGGAACACGATTCTCACCACGGAGGCACGGAGGACACTGAGAATGTCGAAGAAGTTATCTTTCCCGAGCATTGCAGCCCATGTGTGAGAAGGAAAAAAGGGAAAGGGGGAAAATGGAAAACAAGAAATCGAAGGGTCCATTTCCCTTTTCCCCTCCTTTCCCTTTTTCCTCATTACACGATCCCGACTGTGGCCAAGGATCAATGACGAATCTTCCTGCAAACCGCCAGCCAGTT
>JBDRTC010000328.1:0-3560 GCA_043824335.1 Planctomycetota bacterium
TAGACGCCGGCGCCCTTGGAATCGGCGGCGTCGTCCTGGCCGTAACTGGTCCAGACGACCACGAAGTCGCCGTCGTGGTCGACGGCCACCGACCGGGTCGATTCCTCGCGCGCCGTGCCGGTGCCGAAAGCGGCCGCAAACCGCTGATCGTAAGGGGTCGTGTTCTGGCCCGTCGCGTCCGGGCTGTTGACCCGGAACTCGGCGCCGAGCTGCGCCTGCGAGTCGACGGTGAAGTGGAACTGGAAGCCCGGCTGGCCGGTGCTTCCCGGGTCGGTGCCCGGCACGCCGTCGAAGTCACCGTCCAGGGAGTTCAGGCCGTCGGTGATCAGATCGCGGACGGTCAGCACGTAATCGCCGTCGGGAAGCGCGACGAGTCCAGAATCGAGCCCGTTCCCGTCGAGCGTTAGCAGGGCCTCGTACTTGCGACTCAAGAAGTCGTTCCGACCGAAGGTCACGCCGGCGATTCCGGCCACGATCTCCGTGCCGTTGCGCTCCAGCGCCCAGTTGGAGGGATTGAGGACGCTGTTCAACCCGGTGGCCCCGCCCACCGTCGAGAGCTTCTCCCCGAAGACGACCGTAAGCTGCTGAATCCCCGCCGCAAGCACGTCGCCGTCCAGGACTCGGGAGAGGAACGGATCGCTGGGATTGATCACGTCGGTGACGATCGGACCGTCGCTGTCGAACACGGGCCAACGATGGGGCTGGGTGAAGCTGACGAAGTGATAGACCCCCGTCTCGCCGGGGTTGGTCCCGGGCCCGGTCCAGACGATCACGAAGTTCCCCTCGCCGTCGGTATCGATCGAGGGAAGCCACTGGTTGCCGGGGACGATGTTGTTGATCCGCTTTTCGGCGAGCGTGGCGCCTTCGGGCGTTCCGTCAAATTGAAAACGCTGGGCGAAGATGCCGTACCCGGCCATGTCGTCTTCGCCGGCCTGGTCGCCGTAGCCGCTCCAGGTCACGGTGAAGTCGCCCTCGGACCCCAGGGCGTCGCCAAGGTGGTTGATGGCGACCGAGGAGAACATCTGGTTCCCGGTCGTCGTCGTGTTCACCAGCAAGTCGCCGGTGGCCGGGGTCCCGGGACGCTGGAAGGCCCGGGCGTACACGCCCCAACCTTCCCCGTCCTGGCCCGAACTCGACCAGGTCACCACGAAATTGTCGCCCGAAAGGTCGGTGGCCACGTTGGGATACCGCTGGTGGCCGGCGGTCGTGGCGTTGACGAGGATCTCACCGGTCAGCGGGCTCGCCGCGGGGGACCCGTCGGAGTTGTAGACCCGGGCGATGATGTCGTCGCCGACCCCGTTCTGGTCGCTGGTCCAGGCAATGACGAAACCGCCCTCGGCGTCCATGTCGACGCTGGAAAACTGCTGGTTCCCGCCGGTGGTCACGTTCACCTGGAACTCGGGCCCCAGCGGCTGCGGCGGAAGCGTCGCTGCGGTCTGGTCGCGCGCAACGATCGAATCGTACCGCCGGGCATAGATGCCGTACCCGGAGCCCAATTGGCCGTTGTCCTCCTGCCCGTAGCTCGACCAACTGATCACGAACTCGCCGTCGGCGTCCATGGCCACGTGGGACCATTTCTGATTGCTCTGGCTGTCGGTGCCGTAGGCGCCGTAGGTGTTGACCAGGAAGGGGGCGCCGAGGGCCGTTCCGTTCGCCTGGAATCGCCGGGCGTAGATGTCGGTTTCGGTGCCGCCGTCGCGGTAGTTCGTCCACGTGACGATGAAATCCCCGTCCTTGTCCGCGGCCACCGTCGCGTAACGTTGGTCGGAGCCGTTAAAGAAGAAATTTGGGTCGCTCGGATTGGGAACGAAGGGAACCACCGGGAACGAAGCGGGAGCCGTGGCCGCGGGCGTGCCGTTGGCGTTGAAGAGCTTGATGAAGACTCGATCCGTGCTGAATGTTGCGTCGGGCGACGTCCAGACGACGGCGTAATCTCCGTCGGCGTCGACGGCAACGGCCTGCGCGCTTTCCGGAAAGGTCCTGCCCGGATTCGCAATCAGGCCATCGGGGCCGCCGCCACCACCGCCACCGCCGCCGCCGGTTGCGGTGATGATGAAATCGCGGGAGAAGTTGAAGCCGCCGACCTGAAAGCCGGTGTGCCCGAGCGGATTGCCCGCCTTGTCGCGCAATCCGCTGCTCCCGAAGGTCGTCGGGGTGGGGTCGATCGGGGCCAGGGCCTCGACCGTATAGAGGCCGGCGCCGAGCGGCTCAACGCCCGGCTCCACGCCGTTGCGGTCGACCGTGATCACCGCCTCCCACTTGTTCGTGGCAATGGGGCTCACGTCGTACGGCAGTCCGGTAATAGGATCGGTCTGGCCGGCCAACTGGGAAGCCAAGTTCATCCCGAACCGGATCTGGGCGATCCCGCCGTCGATCTCGATCCCGCTGGCCAGCAGCCGGTAGTTTTCGGGGTTGAGCACGCTGTCGTCACCGATGGCCAGCATGTCTTCGTCGAACGTCATCACCAGGTGGGTCACCTCCGACGCGAGCGACCCCCCGTCGGCCAGCGGCATCCCGGCGGCCGCGGAAAGATCCGAGAGCCGGGGGCCGGCCGTGTCGGTGTCTTCGGTGAACCGGCGGTAGTAAATGTTCCGGTTCGAGGTGCCTCCCGAGGTGAACTCTTCGTACTGGGTCCAGGCCATCACAATATCGCCGTCCGGCTCCACGGCGATGGACGCCTGGGTCTGTCTGGTCCCTTCGTCGGGATAAGTATGGGTGATGATGCGTGGGCTGGGTTGAGGATCCGGAGTCAGGCTGTTGGTTAGGAGATAGAAGGAGATCCACTCGTCGTGGACTTCGCCCTGGAACACGATCTCGAAGACCGCTTCATTCGGTGAGACCGTATATGCCCACGGAGTGCCGGTGCGGGCCGTGACCTCGGAAGAGATGGAGCCGAAACCGTTCGATACGACGCGGACATCCACGGGGCCTTCATGCCAATTGTACGGCCAGTTCACGCCGGTGCGGTTGGAGCCCCGCAACGCCGCTTCGATGGCATCCCGGGTCTGGCCCACTTGCAGCGTGCTGCTTACATAGACAGGGCTGATCGTCACGTCCTGAAATCCCGTCGCGTTTGGATGGTAAACCCTGACAACGAAGGTACCCCCGGTCGCCGTGGTGGGGATCGTCAGGAGGTAGCGGCGGTTCTGGCCGTCGCGCTCGGCGTTGGCAACGGAATCGCTGAACAGGACCGTGTTAGTCAAGTTGGGGTCGGCGTCGAATCGGCTGAACATCACCGCCTGGTCTTCGCCCCGCAACAGCCCGGCCACTTCGTCCAGAAGCGCCCGGAGGCGGCCGAGCTGCGCGTCCGTGGCCTGTATGCCCGATTGGGTTGCCGCCCGGATGAGAACCTGCTCGATCGTGCCGTCGACGTCGCCGTTCGAGTAGGTATTGATGAAGTTGCTGCTGGCGTCGAAATACCACGGGTTGATCGGCAAACCCTCGTTGGCCGGATTGAAGAACGCCAGGAGGTCGAGGTTCTCCGGCTTGTAGAAGCGATCGATCAGGGCCTGACGAAAGTTGCCGCTGGGATCGGCACCCGAACTGACATTTTCCGAGAC
>JBDRTC010000329.1:0-3754 GCA_043824335.1 Planctomycetota bacterium
GCATTCTGGCCCGAATGGGCCCCGAAGCCGAGGAGGCGGTGCCCGATTTGAGGCAGCTTCTTGGCGACGTGAACTACGACGTTTATTATGGCCATGCAAAGGTCGCATGGTCCGAAGATTACGATAAGCCCATCGTGGAGATCGGGGAAGCGGCGGTCCACGGCGAGGAGATCCTGGACATCACGAAGCTGCTTGACTGGGATTATGGCGGTTCCGACAGAAGCACACGACACCTCATTGTCGCTGTATTGGGTAAGCTGGGGCCGGTAGCCAAGGAAGCAGTCCCCGAATTGACGGCGCTCTTAGAGGATTCGGTTTTGACGACGCGCTGCATCGCGGCCGATGCACTGGGGATGATCGGGCTGGAAGCGGAATCCGCCGTGCCCACGCTGAAGAAGCATCTTGTGGACGATCACTGGGAGATGCGTGGCAAAGCCATCGACGCTTTGCTTTCGATCTGGCAAGACGCGAGAAGCGCGGTCGCGGAGTGGAACGCTCTCCTGCGTGACGAGAGTCCGGCCGTGCGTCGTGTGGTTGTCGACGCGTTGGGCCGGATGGACCATCCAGCAGTCAAGGAAGCGATCCCGAAATTGATTGGACTCCTCGGGGACGAGGATTCGGGCGTGCGTTCCGCGGCCGCTTATGCACTGGGAAGGCTAGGGCCGGTGGCCGACGAATTTCTCCCGGATTCACCAGCAGTCCCCCGGCACAAGAGGCCGGTGGCCAACGAATTTGTCCCGGATTCGACAGCAGTCCCCCGGCATGAGAATCCGTACGTGCATCCCTCAGCTACGCTCTCACTGGGTTGGATGGATCACTCAACGGCCGAGGAAGTGATCCCAAAATTGATCGGGCTTCTTGAAGACGAGAATTGGGGCGTGCGTTCTGCGGCGGCTTACGCGCTCGGACGGTCGGGCCGACTTGGCAAGGAAGCAATCCCGGAACTGATGAAACTTCTTGGAGACGAAGAACGGGAAGTGCGCTCCAAAGCCGCCTATGCCCTTGGAGAAATGGGGTCGGAGGCAAGCATTGCGGTTCCCTCACTGATAGGTCTCCTCGCAGACGAGGACTCGCAAGTGTGTTCCGCGTCCGCGTCTGCGCTCCGGCGATTGGGTCCGCTGGGCAACGAAGCGGTCGCCAAGTTGACAAGACTTCTCGCGGACGGGAGATCGTACGTGCGTTCCGCGTCCGCATCCGTACTGGGGCAGATCGGGCCGACCGCCAAACAAGCGATTCCAAAACTGATAAGACTCCTCGGGGACGAATCACCGAATGCGCGTTCGGCGGCCGCTGCTGCCCTTGGAGAAATGGGGCCGGAGGCAAAGCCGGCAGTGCCCAAACTCATTGAGCTCCTTGGGGACGAGTACCGACCAGAGGTCCGCTACGCGCTCGATGAAACAACAGGCGAAATGGTAGGGACAGCCGAGGCAGGCCCTCCGTGGGATGACATCGAGGATCCTTTCGCTCGCGTTCGTGTCGCGGCGGCCTTGGCACTCGGTCGGATCTGCCCGGAGGCCGTGGAAGTCGTGTCTGAACTGATAGAACTTCTCAGTGACGAAAATGCAATGGTCTGTCAAGCGGCGGCCAGGGCGTTAGGCGAGTTCGGCCCCGCCGCCAAGGACGCCGGACCAAAGCTGAGAAGGCTCCTCGTACACTATGAGGATGCCATCCGTTTGGAGGCGGTCCTTGCGATGACGAAGATCGGCTCAGCCCCGAAATATCCCATAATGGAGTTGACCGAGTTGCTGAAGCACGAGAATCCGGACGTTCGCGCCAAAGTGGCTTTCGCTTTGGGCGAGTGCGGGTCGGATGCTTTCATGGCCAAATCTGCCCTGACCAAGAGACTCACCGATGTAGTCGCCGACGTTCGTCATGCCGCAGGAACCGCTCTGTTGAAGATACGTTCGGAAGACCTCAGAGACCCCAATACGGGCTTTCGATCGTTAGCGGTCGATGAGATCGGTCGAATGGGCCCGGCGGCGGAGGCGGCCGTGCCCGTGCTGACGGATCTTCTGGGAGACGACGACCGAGAAGTCCGTCGCGCGGCTACTCGCGCTTTGGGTCAGATAGGGCCGGCGGCGGAGAAGGCGGTGCCAGAATTGACAGGACTCCTCGCAGATGAGGATTCGGATGTGCGGCGAGAGGCAGCCGTTGCCCTGGGCGGGATCGGCCCGAAAGCCGTGGCTGCGAAGCCTGATTTGATTCGGGCACTTACAGACAGCGACCTGGAGATCCCGGCTGCTGCGGCCCTTGCCCTCGTGAAAATCTGTTCCGACCAAAGCGAAGCACTACCTGCATTGACCGGGGCGCTTGGTGACGCCAATCCTTACGTTCGTTGTGCGGCAGCTGACGCACTGAGACAGATGAAGCCGCCAGCAAAGGAAGCCGTGGCTGCGTTGAAACAGCTTCTGGAAGATGAAGACCCAAAGGTCCGTTTCGTGGCGACACGGGCCTTGACGGCGATGGATGTGGAAGCCGCCACAACGGTACCCGTGTTGATGGAACTGCTGGAGAACAGAGATTCTCTTGTTTCTGTACGACTTCTGGCGACCAAGCTTCTGGGAGATCTAGGAGCGCAGGCCGAGGATGCAGTACCCAAGCTCATGCAACTCCTCAGCAACCAGGATCTTCGCCACGCCGCGGCCGTGACACTGGGCAGCATTGGTTCCGAGGCGAAGGCGGCCGTACCTGACTTGAAGAGACTGCTCGGGGCTCCGGAACCAGACCTTCGAATTGCGGCAGCCTATGCGCTCGATCAAATCGGTTTCGAATCCGAAATATCGGTGTCTGATCTGACGAAGCTCATCACACGCGAGGACCCAGCCAACCGTCTCGAAGCCGTACTCGAACTAGGCTGGAAAGGTGAGGAAGCTGGGAACGTGGTGCCTGAATTGATCGGGCTGCTCGAGAACGAAGACAGATCAGTCCGTTACGTTGTTTCCCTTGCGCTTAGGAGAATAGGTCCAGCCGCTAGGGGGGCTGTGCCGGAATTGACAAGGCTCCGAGGTGACGAGTATTCGGATGTTAGCGCTGCCGCAGCCGACGCACTTGAGCAGATCGGCCCTGCCGATGAGAATGCCATATCTGAGTTGATTGCGTGCCTCCGAGACAAAGATCAACGTGTTCGCTTCGGTGCGCTTAGGGCATTCGTCCAGATCGGCTCTCCGGCGAAGGAGGCCGAGCCAGATATCCGGAAGATACTTCGAGGCGGTGAAGGACATGTCTCCGGAATGGCTGCCATCGCGCTGGCGAGCATATGTCCCGACGGTAAGGGTGTCCTACCGACAATCACAGAGGCACTCACAAATCCAGATCCGGAAGTCCGTTTCCGAGCTGCCTGTGCGCTTGGGAATCTTGGCGCTCAGGCCTCGGAAGCTGTACCAGAATTGGCCCGTTTGCTCAAAGACGAGAAACCGGTAGTCCGCTGGTATGCCTCCTGGGCTTTGGGTGAAATTGGGCCAGCATCCCGGGAGGCCGTTTCTACACTGATTGGAATCCTCGGAGACAAAGAGACGCCTGAGCTTTTCGAGGCGACTGGCTCAACCACGGAAGTTCGACATGCGACAATTCAGACGCTCGGGAAGATCGGCCCGGAAGCCAAGGATGCTGTCCCCGAGTTGATAAGGCTCTTGAGGGACGGCAGTTCCGACGTCCGTCAGTACGCAGCCATCGCCCTGGGCGACATCGGCCCCGAGGCGAAGACGGCGGTATTGGAACTCATGAAGGTACTCAAGGATGAAGACGACGGTGTCCG
>JBDRTC010000330.1:0-5914 GCA_043824335.1 Planctomycetota bacterium
CTCCAAACCGCAAACTGCCGGCCTCGGGATTCGATGATTTCAGCACCTTTGGGAATCGGCTTTCGCCGAGTTCGCTTGTAGACCGTCGCCATCGCTCTAACCTTTCTTCTGCTTGCGGGTCAGCCGCTTCACGACCAATTCCAGCCCGAGGCACGCGGCTAGCCGGTCCACGGCGTCCAAGGACAAACCGGCACCACGCATGAATCGGCTCATGGCCGCCTGGTCAATTTCGGCATCCCTGCAAATCCGATAGCGGGTCCGGTCGGCCGCATTGACCGCCGCCCGTAGTGTCTCGCTCACCTTGTTTCGTTTTCGTGCCATCGGTTGGATTCTATCAAATAGTTGAGAATCGTCAAGTAGTGCTTTCCGGCTTGCCACCGCTCGCCGTTGCTGGCCATTCTTGCTTGCCTATGCTGGCCATTCTTGCTTGTCTATCTTCCCATCCGTAAACCGGAAGAGCAGTTGCTTCTCCGTCACGCGCCGCCAACGCTCATATGCCGCCACGTCGCCGGCGTCCAATCGCTTGAGGATTTCGGCCGACGGCAAACCCGCTCCCGGCGGCGGCCAGGGTGCCGACGATGATCGTTGCCGAGCGGATCGTCGTGTTCGTGGTCGCCGGCGCCGCGGTCGTGTTGCTCGTGTCATTTCCGGTCGTCTCCCCTGTATCCGTATCCGAAACCTCGTTTTTCCCCGTGAATTTGGGGGTTTAGGATACGGATACACCCGCACGAATCTGAAACGCACGAGTAGGCCGACCCCCCTGGGCGGTAGGTGGCACGTCGACCCAACAGCCGATCCCGGCGTCAACGAGCCCCTGGAGGAAGCTATCCGCCTCGCGGATGTCGGCAATCTTCCGGCTGCGACGCTGAAGGTCGTTCGCGGTGATCCGCCCTCCCCGGCGCTCAATGAACTCAACGAGTTGTCGCTGCTCTGTATCCGTATCCGATTCCTCCAGAATCCGGTAAACGCGGTCGGTTTCGGATACAAACCACCTGGCGAGCGAGATCCCCGCCGCCATGGATTCCGCGTCGATGACCTCGGAGGCGACCGCCCAATCATCGGTGGCGGTGATCTTCGCGAGGTGGAGCACCAACGCCAACCGGGCAGCGTAGCCCTCGATCTTGGCGGCGGCGGCGGCCATCTTCCCCGTCAAGTTCTCCGTGACGACCGCGTGCTCGTTGTAGAACTCAATCCAGAGCGCCTTGCCCTCGGGGCTCAAGGGCACGTCGACGGGCACCGGTTCGTCGTTCTCGTCGGTGCCGAAGTTGAGGGCCAGGAGACGGGCGTACACCCGCTCCACGGCCTTGTACGTGTCGATGTCGACGCCGGCGTCCGACCAGCGCTTTCCGACCCGGGGAGGGCTGGCCAAGAGCAACCTGGCCGCCAACCCGTTGTCGAAGTATTCGCCCCCCTTGCCGCCGAGTGCCCGAGACAACGCGCCGGGCTGGATACTGCCGGAGACGGAGACGGCGGCCCGCTTCACGAAGATGGTTTTCTTCGTTCCGGTCTTTCGATCGACGATCAGCCCTTCCGCCCGGTGGATCGACAACCACTTGGGAACGTCGGTTCCCCGCCCCGATCGGTACTGGTCGAACGCCCCGAGCCAGGATCCCAGCTCGTCACAACCCGCCAGAACGCCCCTGGGGTTGCTGGAGAGGATTTCGGCCAGCGCTTCAATGGTAATGTCGCTGACCATGTAGCGGTCAACCTGGGGTTCCTCGGGCTTCTCCGGGGGCGGCTCGCCCTTCGACCGGCCTTTCCGCTTCCACTCCTGATAGTCCGCTTCGTACAGTTGCTTGTCGCGTAGGAAGTCAGCTTGGAGTTGTGGGAGCTGTTCAAGCTGCCACTCTTGCGCGCGGCGCAGGGGTGCCAACGCAAACGATTGTGCGGGACTTTTCAGCGTGCCGGATTCCCCGACCACGGCTGACCAGATGACGCACGGCTCGGACCATGATGATTTGAGTCTCACCTGCCTGGTCGCGCCGATGGCGCCCGCCAGCCCGGCCAGCATCGGCACGACGATATAAGTCGGGTCGATCTTCATGGCGTGCGCGCCTGCCTGGCAGTAGCCGCGGATCGGCTCGGGGAGCACGTCGACGGGGAAGGGTTGCCACGGCGGCGGCGGATCGTATCGTCGACGGGGCTTTTGTCCACCACCGGAAGTAGGGGGCCGTGACGGCCGGCTGTTGTTCGCGGGCTCTTCGGCATCCCGCAAATACCCTCGCTCGCCAGGCTGCTCTGCAGCGCTCTTGATCTTGTGGACCAACTCCGACTCCGACCAGGGCGGTTCGCATCGGGTGTTGTACTCCCGGAGCAACCCCAGCGCGGCCTCTTCGTCCAGCTCGAAGCCGAGCACCAGCGCACAAGCCGCGGCGAATGTCCGGTCGTGTCCGCCCTGGCCGCTGATCGCCGGAGGCATCTTCGCCACGTACTTGCGGGCCCGCTCGATGAGTGGGGTCGATGAGGGTGGGGGCGTCCGGTTCGTTGTGCGCGGCGTCGGCCAGAACTGTTGCCGAATCCACTGGAGATCGCGTTCTTGGGGTTCGGGGGGCATGCCGGACAACCGCCATCCGGTCAGTGCGAAGTATCGGCCGTGCGAGTAGATTTCGATGCCCGGCTCCTTCCCATTTATGGCCGGGCCGTCGACCGTCTGCTTCTTGCCGGTTGAGAATGGCGACTTGCCACGGGCGAACACCTTGACGCCCGTTTCCGAAGGAGATACCTCGGAATAGCTGTCCAATCGAGTGATCGCCTCACGGGCCCACGTGGCAATCTCCCCGGTTTCGGGATTGCGGCAGGCGTCAAAGTCGAGCCCCACGAAGTCGTCGTAATGGGAGAAGACGTAGCCCACGCCATCGAAGCCGCCCTTCTGAAGGCGGGCCCACACAACATCAAAGGAACACCAAGTGGAAGGATCGTTGCTTTTCGCCTCCTGGCCGTTCGCTTGGAAGGGAACCTTCGTGGATTTGCCGTCGCGTGTAACGGTTCGCCAGAGAACCCACTGGGCCCGATTTTTCAGGACGTGCGGGATGGCATCGGGCCGGAGACCTTGCCCAGAGGGGGCAGGCGTGCTATCATCCATTTGAATACTCCGTCAACCCCGGTCGACGAAACGCCCCTCGTCGCCGGTGTTTCTTGTGGGCCTCACGAATAGTCCTTCCGAGGACACTCGGCTCCAATCCAAGCCAGGTATTCATCGCGTCGATACCGCACTGCCGACGCGCCGATTTTGACGGGGGGTGGGGCTATGCCCGAGCGGCTCCAACGCCAGAGCGTCCGCTGGCCGCAGCCGATGAGGTCGGCCGCCTGTTTGCTGGTCAGCAAAGGCGGAAGCGCGTTCTCCAGCTTGTCGGGGTGAGTGGATTCACTTCGCATTGACTTCCCCCTTTTCACCTCGCCGCGCGTCGATGGCATTCAGTTCATGCTCAATCTGTGCGACGGCCGCCTTGTCGAACAAGCGCAACGTGCCGGCTCGGGCGGACGGGCAGATCTGGGAACGGGTGCTCAGAATGTGCTGCACCCGATGGAGAGGGACACCCAGGGCTTCGGCAATTCGCCCGGGGGTTAGTAGTGTAGGACAGCTCATCCGCTAGGCTCCTATCAGTGAGACACGATTTGCGGGCTACTTGCCCGCCTCACTGATAAGGCCCGCTGTTCGCCAAGAAGAGCCCGCGAACAGGCCGCGAACGTGCGAGACACCCCTGATTTTCCGGCAAATAGAATTTCCGCTGCCCCGTTCGTTTGTTCGCGAACAGGCCGCGAACAGGCTATACTCGCTTGCGTTCCTTCACTTTGCGAGGCGGCGCGTCGGGAGGGTCATCTTCGAGAGGGCTGGGCTCCATGTTGTCGTGCTGTTCTTGGATCAGCCGTCGCAGTTTGGGGTCGTGGTCCCCGGTAGTCGCCTCGATTGCCTTTGTCAATGTGATCGCCTTAAGTTTCGTTTTTTTGCCCTTCCGTCCCTGTAGTCCAAGCTCATCCTGGTATGCTCGCCATGCTGGCAGCTTGCCCACCGTAGACGTGGAACAAGTCCCCGCCGGGTTCTTGCCCTTCAGAAACCCGGCAAGCTCTCGGGATCTCACCTGGTGTTGGTCGGTTGCGTGCTCCTTCAGGTAGTCGCGGGCCAGAACGTTCAATTCGGCGGATGTTAGTCTCCTTTTCTCAATCGCCGCGCCCACGCGGCTTACAGCTTTGCGCCCCTTTCCGCCGCCGGCCTCCGCCAGTCCTTTCTCGACGGTTGCCGGGGGCTCGTTCACCAGCATGTCAACCAGCAGAACCGACGCCCGGAACGGGTTCATTCGCAGAAAGCTGCAAAAGCATCCTTCGGGTAGCTTGCCACCTACTCTTTTGCTGGCGCACAGGGGGCTGTCGTTTCGATGCTCCCAGGCCACTCGGAAGATTGTGTCAATCCAAACCATATCCGGCGCACCATGGATGAGCGCGTCGTCGTAGTCCGAAGCCCAAGGGACATGCCCTGCGACGCATCTCCCGGCGCCGTGTGCTATCTCCAGAAAGCGGCGGGCTCCAGCAGAGTTTCCGCAAAGCGTCACATAGTTGCAGGTCTGGCACCTAGCTGTCTGACCGTTCAATTCTATGGTTTCCCCCAGCTCATCGGGCCCGATGTTGCAGCCTTTCATGATGGGACGCGAGAAGTCAATGCCGGGAAACTCCACTTCCCGCGCTAGATTGAGGAGGTCAAGTCCAACCTCACTCTCGTGACGAGCGTTCCCCCGGAAAAGATACATCCGCAGATCAGGGAACCGGAGCGCCCCGACCTCAAAGTCTGGTCGCATCGCGAGAAGGGCGTCTTGCCAGGATGCGTGTGGTGCCATGATTTGTGTCTTTTCTACCGGGCCCAACTGGGTAGAGTGGAATCGCGTGATCTGCTCATGATTACTCGGCAGGGTCCCCCAGGAACTCACTTGGTCTGCCTGTCCAAGTCACATAAAGCTGTTCCCGAGCCCGCGTCATTGAAACGTACAATAGGTTCTTCTCGCGTTGCAGAGCCGCTTTCCTTTCCATCTCATCACTGGCCATCCCAACTGGGGCTCGGGCCGGTACCTGTCCTTGTTGACAGCCGACAATGAATACGAATCGGAACTCCATGCCTTTTGCACCGTGCATTGTGCTCATATAGACTCCGTCTTCTTTGGCGTCGTCCTCGCGACGATCAGACGCGCAGACGGGTATCTTGCGCCGCTTCAATTCCTCCTCGAACCAGTATCTTAGCCGTTTGAGCCTGGCAAATACCCCTATCTCGCTCGGCCGTGTCCCCTCAGAAATCAGCTCGGCTATCCGTTCACCGACGAACTCGTTTTCTTCCTCATAGCGATTGAATCCCCGCATGATCGGGGCTTTCCCGCTGAGCAGAGTCTGGATCCCGCCGCCCACCTCGCTTTCCCCATCCAGGTCGTCGACGGTCTGGTCCCGCAAATGGCCGGCTGCACTGGCGATCTCGCGAGTGGTGCGGTAGTTCACTTTCAGTACCCTTGAACGTCCCCGCACCTCAATGCCCATGCTCCGCAGGCTGAAACCGCCTGGATAGATCCGCTGGCCAGCATCCCCAATCAGCATGAGATTGTCTGAGCCTTCACCAGCCAGAGCGGCCAGGAAGCGGACTTCTTGCACGTTGAGGTCCTGCACTTCGTCGATGACTACCGCATCAAATGGCCGCTCCACCCTCCCTGATTCGATCGCTTCTCGCGCCTTTCGGCACACAATGCTCCAGGGCAGCGAGTCGGCCTCCTCAATCTCACTCAGCACCGGCGCGAACATGCCCCAAACACGTTCTCTTTCAGCAGGCCCAAGCGGTGTGCCACGTCCTACCCGAGACACATCGCGGTACTCATCCCAAATCATCAGTCCTTGTTGGTCTACGGCGTACTGCCATTCTTCGAAGACGAACTGACTGCTGTGG